>JABDJC010000009.1 GCA_013003395.1 Acidimicrobiia bacterium | reverse complement strand
GTTGTGACCAAGCCCGACTGTGAGAACTGTGAAGAAACACTCACCACGCTTCGATCCACGTTCGGCGACTCGCTCAATGTCCTCGAAGGGCCTCAAGCACTCCTCGACTCGCTCGATGTCACGTCGGTGCCGACCGTATTCGTCGTAGACGAGAAGAGCCGAATCGTGATGCGACGCTCCGGTCGAGCCGCTCGGGTCGACATGGACCGGATCGCAGCGGCCGCCGCCTAGTCCTCGGAGCAGTTCGACGCCCCGGTCTTCCAGCCAGTGACTGCTATTTCGTCCGCAGCCGCTGGCCCCCAGGTGCCGGCGGCGTAGGGCTCGGGGCTGAATTCACTGTCCAGCACCGGCTGGAACACCTCCCAAGAGGACTCCACTTCATCGGCTCTGACAAAAAGGGTTTGGTCTCCCTCGATGATGTCCGCCAGAAGCGTCTCGTAGGCATCTGCAACCACGCCGAAGCGATCGGCGTAATCGAACGACAGAGGAATCTTGTCGATGTCCATCGTGTCGCCCGGATGCTTCACATCGATACACAGGTCGAATCCTTCGTCGGGTTGCAGCGTGAGGACGAGCACATCTCTGTCGAACGCCTCGGTGGCCAAGTCCGAAAAGAAGCTCACCGGAGGTCGGCGGAAGGTCACCGTGACCTGGGTAGTTCTTTCCGGGAGTGCCTTGCCGGTGCGAAGGTGGAAAGGGACTCCCTGCCACCGCCAGTTGTCCACATGTATACGCATTGCGACGTAGGTAGGTGTCGTGGACTCCGCAGCCACGCCATCATGGTTGGAGTAACTGTCAACCTCGCCCGCGGCCTCGTACTGGCCATAGACGACATGGTCGAGTTCGACGGGAGCGATAGCTTGGAGGACTTTGACCTTCTCGTTGCGCACCGCCTCGGCATTCCACTTGGCGGGTGCTTCCATGGCCACCAGAGTGAGGAGCTGCGTGATGTGGTTTTGGATCATGTCACGCAGTGCGCCTGCGCCGTCGTAGTACCCGGCGCGGTTGGCTACGTCGAGCTGTTCGGCAACGGTGATCTCGACTTCCTCGATCCTGTCGCGATTCCACAAACTCTCGAACACGGTGTTGGCGAAGCGGAAGACCAACAAGTTCTGCACCGTTTCCTTACCGAGGTAGTGATCGATTCGAAACACCTGTGCCTCGTCGAAGTAGCGGTGGACGAGGGCGTTGAGCGCTCGGGCCGAGGCGAGGTCGTGGCCGAATGGCTTCTCGATGACGAGGCGGGTCCATCCGCGAGACGTGGCAAGTTCGTGTTCTCCGAGTGCAGAGATAACCGGTTCGAACGCACTTGGTGGAAGCGCAAGATAGAAGACTCGATTGCCTGTGAGGCCTCGCTCGTTCTCGACGTTCTCGATGCGTCGCCGCAGTTGCGAATAGTCCTCATCGGTCACTTGCTGATAGTGAACAGAACCAGCGCACCAGTTGGTCGCGTGTTTCTTGTCGCAACCTGACTCTTGCAGCGCCTCGCGGATCGTCGCCCTGAAGGCCTCATCGGTCAACTCGGAGCGGCCGACGCCGAGTATCACCGATTGTCCATCGTCCTTCGAGAGAAGGAGCTTGTAGAGCGCCGGGACCAACTTGCGCGAAGTGAGGTCCCCGGTTGCACCGAAGATCACGAAAAGATGTGGTTCCGAGCTCATACCGAATAGCTCCCAGACGCTGCGTCTCCACCTTCTCCGGTCCAGTCGGTGTGGAACCACTGTCCTCGATCAGCGTCGGTGCGCTCGTAGGTGTGAGCACCGAAATAGTCCCTGAGCGCCTGCGTGAGGTTGGCCGGCAACCGCTCTGAACGATACGAATCGAAGAACGCCAACGCCGAGCTGTACGCGGGCGCCGGTATCCCAGCCGTGATGGAGCGCACGACGGTTCTGCGCCAACCGTCCTGTGCCGAGTTCGTGGCGTCGGCGAAGAACGGGTCGAACAGCAGATTCTGTAAATCGGAATCGCGCTGATACGCATCCATGATGTCGCCGAGAAACCGCGACCGGATGATGCAACCACCCCGCCAGAGTGAAGCGATCGATCCGAAGTCGAGCGACCAACCGTGTTCTTCGGCTGCAGCGGCCATGAGCATGAACCCCTGCGCGTAGCTCACGATTTTCGAGGCATAGAGAGCGTCTCGCAGATCGTCGAGGGCCTCTTGGCGCTTCGCATCGATCTGTGAGTCAGGACCGTCGAGGAGAGAGCCTGCGCGCTCCCGCTCATCTACAAGTGACGACACGACCCGGCTGTAAACCGCCTCCGCAACCAGCGTCGTCGGCATTCCCAACTCCATCGACGAGATGACTGTCCACTTGCCGGTGCCTTTCTGGCCGGCGGCATCGAGGATCTTTTCGAGGAGGGGGCTTCCGTCGTCGTCTCTGTGTCGTAGTGCATCGGCGGTGATCTCGACGAGGTACGACTCGAGGACTCCGTCGTTCCAGTGAGCGAAGAGTTCGGCCATCTCGTCGTAGCTCATGTCGAGCCCGCGCCGCATGAGATCGTAAGCCTCGTCGATGACCTGGATGTCGCCGTATTCGATGCCGTTGTGGACCATCTTCACGTAGTGGCCTGCGCCATCTGGCCCGATCCATTCACAGCACGGTCGGCCGTCGACTTCGGCTGCGATCGCCTGAAACATCTCCTTGATGAGCGGCCAAGCCTCTGGACTGCCGCCGGGCATGATCGAAGGGCCGTTGCGGGCGCCTTCTTCGCCGCCCGAAATGCCTGCTCCAACAAACAGCATCCCTGCTTCCTCGACGAGCGCGGTCCGACGAATGGTGTCCGTGAAGAGCGAGTTGCCGCCGTCGATGATGACGTCACCTGGATCGAGCAGCGTGATCAACGTGTCGATGAGGTCGTCGACAGGTTGGCCCGCACGCACCATGAGCATCACTTGCCGCGGGCTGGAGAGCGAGTCGACCAGCTCTTCGATCGACTCGGTGCCGATGACCGAACGTCCCGACGCCGGACCTTCGAGGAACTCGTGTACCCGTTCGACGGTTCGGTTGGTCACCGCCACGGTATAGCCGTGGTCGGCCATGTTGAGAACAAGATTCTGCCCCATCACCGCGAGGCCGACGAGGCCAAAATCTGCTTTCACTGTTTGCTCCGATCGTTGTTCTGGCGAGGCTAGCGGTGTGGCCGAGCTGGTCTCACGGCAGCTTCGGAACCTCGTCGTCGTAAAGGAATGACTCGAGCAGAGGTCGCAGAGCTTCCCCGCTGACTTCTTCGGCCAAGTCGATGAACTGGTCGGTGCTGGCTACGCCGCCGCCGAAACGCACCTGATATTCGCGCAGGATCGAAAAGAAGGCGTTGTCGCCGACCTGCCGTCTGAGCGCGTGCAGCGTCAAGGCACCTCGGGTGTACACGCCGGGGTTGAACAGGTCGTCAGGCCGAGGATTGCCGGGAGGGTCCTGTCCCGCCTGATTCGCCGTGTCTCGCAGTGCATCGAATCGGTTGTCGACCGACTCGGCGCCGACGGTGCGCTCATCCCACAGCGCTTCTGCGTAGGTTGCGAAGCCTTCATTGAGCCATATGTCCCGCCAGCTCGCCGGGCTCACGTTGTTGCCGAACCATTGATGGGCAAGTTCGTGCACGAGCACGCTTTGCGTTACCCGCGAATCGAGCAGGCGTCGGTCCATCAAGGACAGCGTCTGGGTCTCGAGGGCCGTCTCGAACCCGTCTACAACCACAACTCCGTACGCCTCGAACGGATACGGGCCGAACAAGTCGCTGAAGTACTCGATCATCTCGCCGTGTCTGGTCAGAACCTCAGG
>JABDJC010000233.1 GCA_013003395.1 Acidimicrobiia bacterium | reverse complement strand
CTTGTGCCCCGCTCCGGCGAACAACATACAGAGCGCTACCAGACCGACGAAGAAGATCGTGTTTCCCAACAGGTGGAGATACTCGGTTCCGGTGACTTTGCTGCCCCCGGCGGCGAGCACATCGCGGCCTACGGCTGCCCATGGCGTCAGCCACGGCGCCTCGCTCGGATGAGCGAGCCAATAGCCCGCCTGCAGGATGTGCTCGAAGAAATGGGCGACCTGAAACGCAACTGCGCCAACCCCCACGTACAACAGCCCCCTACGGACGCGCTCCTTCTCTAGAGCTTCCATCTTCATGTACATTTCCCCTTCTTTGCCCATTACGAATGACTCCATACCAGAGCGTCATCCGTCTGTCGGAATACCGACATTCCCAACGAAATGATAAAACAAGGCAAAGTCCCTGAATATGGGGTTCTACCGTCACCCCAGAGGCGCTAGTCATCCACACCGAAGAGGACGACCAGCCAGACGCGCCACGACCCCGGAGTCACCCACCGAGGTCGCGGCACCTGGCCGGAATTGGTCTCAGTTGACCTGAGCTCAGATGAAGATGATCTGACCGTTCTCGCTCATCTCCATGAATTCGGTGGCCCCGATGACTCCCTCGACCTCGTCGAACAAGTCGCCTTCTTCCAGATGCATCATGTCGACCGACATCTTGCATGCCCACAGATGCCCGCCGGCGTCTGCGATCTGCTGCAGAAACTCCGGGACCTCAGGGAAGTCGAGCTTCTTGATCTCCTTCTTCATCATGCGTGTCGTGAGTCCGGTCATGCCGGGCACGCCACCGAGGCCCTGCGGAAGATGCATCGCCGTGTTACCGAGAAACGTGGTCTTCAGATCATCCATGGTGTCGCGGTTGATCATGTCCAGCCCCCAGAAGGTGAAGAACATGTGCACCTCGATGCCCTCCATCAGGGCAGCGTTGGCGAGCACCAAGCCCGGATACGCCATGTCGAGTGTTCCCTTGCTGCAGATGAGGCAGAGCTTGCGGTCCGTCTCCTCAGCAAATGCCGGAACGGGGGCGGTCTGTACCTGTGTCATCGTGTCTCCTTGTGTCATCAAATGCAGCCCTTTGGCTTCGGGAGGCCTGCGACGTAGGCCATCTTCTTGGCCGGCTTCTTGGGGAACAGCTGGTAGAGCTGCTTGGTGGGAAAGCCTCCGATCGTCGACACCCGCCGCAGCGTGGCTGTTTCACCCTCTGAGGCGAAGTCACTGCGCAGGAAGCGCAGGACGGCCCAGTGGTCGTCCGAGAGCTCGAGTCCGATGTTGGTGGCAAGGGCGGGTGCGATTGTCTCGTCCCACTGCTGCGGATCGGTGAGGAAGCCCTCGTCGTCGACCGTCAACTGCTTACCAGCGATGGTTGCGGTGGTCATGTCTTGTCATCTCCTTGGTTCGTTTGGATCTTTCCTGCCATGCTCATTCGATTCGGTACGGGCAGCGGCCGACCAGGCAGCAGCACGTTCCAATACGTCCACTTGAACGCCTTCTTCCCGATGTGGTTGACCACTGTCTCGGTCAACAGGCGAAATGGGCCGATACCAGGCACGGGATAGCTGCCTGGGAGCGGCTCCGTGTCGTAGTTGAAGTCGATGAGGAGCGCTTTCCCGTCGCCGGACTCGACAAAGCAGTTGGCGTGCCCGTCGAATGCTTCGGTCATTGGCCTGCCGGCCACGTAGTCGATGAAGTTCGGAACGAAGACGTCGACGGAGAAGTGGGCGACCGAACCTGCCTTCGAAGTCGGGAGGTCGGCGGCGTCGCCGATCGCAAAGATGTTCCGGTGCGCCTTCGACAGGAACGTGTGCTTGTCCACGGCCACGTGGTTGAGTTCGTCGCCGAGCCCTGATCGAGCTACGAACTCGGCGCCCGAATTGACCGGGACGGTGACGAGAAGGTCGAAGTCGACCTCCCGCTCGTCGTAGGAAACCAACGACGTGCCCTCGACTCGCTCAACGTAGAAGTCGGTTTCCACCTTGATGTCTCGATCATCCAACAGGTGGCCGAGTCGTTCTGCGGCTATCGGCTTGGTGAACACTGCAGGCATGGGCGTTGCGTATACGAGCTCGACCTGATCTCTGATGCCACGCTGCCGGAAAAAGGAGTCGGCGAGGAACGCGAACTCGAGCGGAGCGACCGGGCACTTGATCGGTGTCTCCATGATGTTGACGACGAGCCTTCCACGCGTGAAGTCTTCGAGGGCCTCATGGAGGGCGGTTGCGCCTTCGAGGGTGTAGAAGTCGAAAATGGACTTGCGCCATTCGTCGCCGAGAAGGCCCGGCGTCTCTGCGGGATTGGGATGCGTGCCTGAGGCAATCACCAGGTAGTCGTATTCCAGCGTACGCCCATCCATGAGGACGACCGAGTTGGCGTCCGCATCGACGCGGTCGACACTCTCGAGCACCATCGTGGCACGATCATCTATCTGTGCGTGGCGTGATCGGACGACGTCGGCAGGCTTGTAGTCGCCGAATGGAATGAAGAGGAACCCCGGCTGGTATTGATGCTCGTCATCGCGGTCGACAACGGTGATCGACCAGTCGTCGTCGAGTTCGCGCGACAGCTTGTTCACGATCATGGTGCCGGCCGTACCGGCTCCAATGACTACGAGACGTTTCACGGGTGACTCCTCTCAGCACGCCCTTGGTGGACGTCCTTTGCTCACCCCGAACATATGCGTGAACGCTTATGCATTGAAGGGTCGAAGGTCCCCGTCGGCTAGGACCTACAGCGCAATGCGGTGCGGAAGAAGGCGACGGGCTCAGCCGTTCCGGTCGAGGCGGTAGATCGTTCCCTGTCCGGACAGCACATAGAGGTTGCCGTGACCGTCGGTTCCGAACGACGTGAGCTCGCGCACCGTGCCGAGCAGGTCCGACCAGTCAGTGACCGATTCCGACGACGGGTCGTAGCTCCTGATGAATCCCGAGCAGAAGTCTCCGAAGAAATACTGTCCGGACAGTTCCGGCATGGTCGCGCCGCGATAGACGTAGCCACCGGTGATCGAGCAGCCTTCGGAGTGTCGATACTCGGCCACCGGGAACACCAGTCCGGTGTCGTCACATGGCTCCTTGAAGCAATCGGTGCCTTCGAACAGGGGCCATCCGAGGTTCGCTCCAGCGTCCGCCACGTCAATCCGGTCGACCTCCTCGACGTCACCTTGTCCCACGTCGGCAATCCATACGTCGGAGCCGTCGAAGCTGAACCGCCACGGGTTGCGGAGCCCGAAGACATAGACCTCCGGTGCGCCGTCGACACCGTCGGCGAATGGGTTGGATGCGGGAATGGCATAAGGCTCCGAGTTGACGTCGAGCCGCAGTAGTGCGCCGAGCAAGGTATCGGCGCGTTGGCCGTGACCGAAGGCGTCATTCGCCCGACCTCCGTCTCCCAACGCCACCCACAGGTAGCCGTCAGGACCAAAAGCGATCATCCCGCCATTGTGATTGGATGCCGGCTGCTCAACCCTCAGCACCACTCCGTCGCTCGCAGGAACGCCGGCGACCAAGCCTGAGAACGCTTCGACGACCGACGTGCCGGCCTGATCGGTGTAGTGCAGGAAGAAGCGATCGTCGTCGATCGGATCGAATGCGAGACCCAACAGTCCCTGCTCCCCAGCCATTCTGACTCTGTCCGTGAGGTCGAGGAAGACCTGAGGGTCACCGCCGTCGATCACGAACACGATTCCGGTTTGGTCGACGATGTACAACCGGTCGTCGCCGACCGGCGCATCGAGAAAGACCGGCTGGGCGAATCCTGCCGCGACCGGCGTGAGCACGGGGTCGAAAGGGCCTTCAACGACGGGTTCACCACTCTCCGACGGAGCGCTGGTTGTCGTGTCGGCGGCGGCAACCGTTGTAACGGTGACCGGTTCATCAGACGTCACGACGGGGACGGAGACCGCAGGCTCATCAGCGACGGTTGTCGAAGTGATGGTCACAGGAGCCGTCGAGGAACTGCATGCCACGAGCAGCACCAGCAGGATTGATGAGAGACGCATCGGCACAAGCTACCGCCGCTCGGCGGTTAGAGAGAGGCCTTGTCGACCGCTTCTGCACCGTGGAACTCCCAGCGGTCCTTGGAAGCCCGCGCCGCCTCGACGTCAACTCGAGCGAGCAGCACCATGCCGACTACGAAGAACACCACGACCGACAGAATCGCCGGCCGTCCGGAGCCGGTGATGGCGCCGACCAGGGCAAACACCAGCGGACCCCAGATGGCAGAGAACTTGGCGAACACCGAGAAGAACCCATAGAACTCCGCCGAAGCCTCTTCGGGAATCATCGTGCCGTACAAACTGCGGCTCAGCGCCTGCACCCCTCCGAGAACGAAGCCGACGAAGACCGCAAGTCCATAGAACGGCAGTGCTTCGCCTTCCGGCAGGAAGAAGGCAGCTACCGCAAGCAGGCTCCAGATGACCAGAGAGACCATGATTGCCGGCTTCGCACCAATACGGTGCGCGATGGAGCCGAAGGCGAAGGCACCACCGAACGCAACGAACTGGACGATGAGGAACGCCACGATGATCTCGGTGATGCCGAGACCAAGCGTTTCCTCGGCATATGCCCCCGAAATGTTGATGACCGTCTGCGTTGCGTCGTTGTAGAACATGAACGCCACCACGAACAGCAAGATCTCCTTGAAGCCGAAGAGCTTGCGGCCGGTGGCGACCGTCCGGCCGAAGCCGATCTTCATGTACGAAACCAGGGCACTCGATCCCTGGTATTCGGGTGGGATCGCTTCTGCTTCGCCGATCTCAGGGAGTCCTCGCAGCGACCAGGTCGTGAAGGCGATCCACCAC
>JABDJC010000211.1 GCA_013003395.1 Acidimicrobiia bacterium | reverse complement strand
TTGAACGCCACCTATGAGTCGGTCAGCCTCGCCGACTTCGCGGCTCGCTCCCCCGAACCGTTCGACCATGTCCTGTACTTCAACGTGCTCTATCACGTGGAGGATCTCATCGGTGCGGCTCGGGATCTCTTCACCGTGACAAAACCCGGCGGGCAGCTGCACGTGAAGACCCTGGTCTCGTCACCGATTCCGGAGCGGCTGCAGAAGTACCTTCCGGGCAACTGGGGCAACGCTATGCCACCAGCGTTTCGATTCGAGGAGGGCGGGCTCGACGGCGACCCGACGTGCTTCTTCACTCCGAACCCTCCCGCTGTGCTCGCGCTCCTTCGCCACGTTGGATTCACCGATGTGGAGATTCAGGCCCGTGATGTCAACCGGCTGTTCGTCGGCGCCAGGCGGCCGGCATGAGGATCGCGCAGGAGACCATCGACGCGTTCGACCGTGACGGGGCCGTACTAATCCCCGGGTTGTTCGCCGAGTGGGTGGACACGATCCGGTCCGGGATCGAGCGAAACATCGCCGACCCCGGTCCCTATGCCGCCGACAATCTGCGTGATGGCGACCAGGGTCGGTTCTTTGACGATTACTGCAACTGGCAACGGATCCCCGAGTTCGAAAAGGTGGCCCGCAACTCCGCGGCGGCGTTTGTTGCGGCCCAACTCATGCAGTCCGAGCGCGTCCAGCTCTTCCACGAACACGTTCTGGTAAAGGAACCCGGCACCACCAGAGCGACGCCGTGGCACCAGGACTCGCCGTACTACTTCGTCGACGGCATGCAGAACGTCAGCTTCTGGTGCCCGGTCGACCCGGTCACCGACGCGACGATTCGCTGTGTGGCCGGCTCGCACCGATGGGAAAAGGAGGTGTTGCCCGTGAAGTGGATCGACGATGCCGGCTTCTACCCCGACAGCGACGCCTACATGCCTCTGCCTGATCCTGAGGCGGAGAACATGCCCATTCTCGAATGGCCGATGCAGCCCGGTGATGCCGTTGCCTTTCAGTTTCGCGTGCTGCATGGTGCCCGGGCGAACGAGTCCACAAACCGGCGCCGCGCGTTCTCGCTGCGGCTCGTTGGTGAGGATGCGCGATACGTGAGTCGACCCGGCAAGACATCACCGCCCTTTCCCGGTCACGACATGACCGACGGCGACCGCCTGCGAGAAGACTGGTTTCCCCTTCTGTAGCGGCGTTGTGTTCCCAATAGTTCTAATTACAATAGAACTATGCTCTTAAGGGTCGACCTGGGATCGACACAACCACTCCACGAACAATTGGCCGGTCAGCTCCGCGCCGCGATCGCTTCCGGCGACCCCGCGGCGGGTGAGAAGCTCCCTCCGGCGCGTGATCTCGCGGAAAGTTTGGGCGTGAACGTCCACACCCTTCTCCGGGCATTCAAAACCCTGCGCGACGAAGGTTTGCTCGAAGTACGCCGTGGACGAGGAACGATCGTCACCGACGCGGCCGCCCAACAAGCCCACTTCGTCGACCTGGCCCGCGAGCTCGTCACCGAGTCTCGCCGGTCCGGTCTTACCGACGATGAAATCCGAGCGCTACTGGAGGCGCAACTATGAATGAACGACTCGCCCGCATAGTCCTTGGTGTGGTGCTGCCTGCCAGCGCTGCGGCCATTGCCTATCTCCCCTACCTGATCTACCGGGACGATCTCCCCGACCGACTCGCCACCCACTTCGATGGCAGCGGGACTCCGGATGGCTCGATGACTCCCAGCATGTTCGTGGTCACAACCAGCGTGTTGTTGGGTGTCGGAATCGTCGCCATGATCGCGGTGGCCCTCACCCGTCGTCCCCTTCACCAGGTTGCAGGGCCAGTCGGCGGCGCGATGGGTGGATTCCTCGCCGGCCTGGGCAGCGGAATCCTCGCGGTGACGGTCCTCAGTCAGCGCGACCTTGTCGATTGGACGGACGCGTCGTCGCCTTGGCCGATGGTGCTGGCAAGCCTTGTGCTCTCGATCGCGTTCATGGTGGCCGCTGGATTGTTGACCTCAGAACTGCCCATCCGACCCCATCCGCTGCCGGATCCCGCCGCCATTCCGGTCATGGCCCTCGATGCCGATGAACACGCCGTGTGGAGCGCCCGACTTCACAATCGATGGCTCCTCGTGCTCGGCGCGGGGATCACGATCGCCGGCGTCGTGTACGCCGTGTTCACCCAATGGTGGATTCTGGTTCCCATGGCAATTTCCGGTCTCGCCGTGCTCACCTTCACCAGCTTGCGGGTCCAAGCCGACGGGAATGGCCTGCACGTCTCGTATGGCGTCCTTCCGTGGCCGCGCACGCACATCCCGGTCGATCAGATCGAAACCGCGAGTGTCATCGACATCCGACCCAGGGACTGGGGCGGATGGGGCTACCGCGGCAGCCTCAAGCTCATGAATCAGGCGGCTGTGGTTCATCGCGCGGGCCCTGGTCTGCGGCTCGACCTCACGGACGGCAAGGTGTTTGCCGTCAGCGTGGACAATCCGGAGACGCCGGCTGCGCTACTCAACGCAGAAGTCGCCCGACAACGAGCAACGTCCAGCTAGCCGCAGAGCTTTTCGCCGTTGCGTTGTTTGCCACCGGCTTTGCCACCGTCATGCAGCCATTGACACAGCCCGTCCATCGTCATCAACTCGTTCAGATCACCTTCGAGCGTGACGCACGCGCCTCGCACTGCGGTTTCCAGTTCGGACGTCGCCGGCAGTTCCTCGAAACAGTCTGACGCGAGTGCGAAGGCGAGCGCATGGGCGTCGTCGGGGAAGTCGAGTCGATGTGGCCCCAACGATCTGACGTATTCCGCCTCGGCGGCCTCCCACTGTTCGTACGAGTTGCCGCCAACGCCGCAACCGGAGAGGAAGAGCGCAAGGAGCAGAACACTCCAGACGCTTGAGGGTCGGAATGGCAAGAGGTACAGGCGCAAGACTTTGGCTCCATCGGTCGCAGGTGAAAGCATCGGTTCCCATGCGGAGTATCGACGAACTCTTGGCCCAACTTGACCATGAGCGCGTTCGCAAGATGACGCAGGACCTCATCTCAATTCCGAGTGTCAATCCGTTCGGCCAGAAAGCTGATGCAGGACTACGCGAGCAGGAAGTCGGCCTGCGATACGCCGAGCTCTTGACCGAAGTGGGCTGCGAGGTGGTCGTAGATGAAGTGACCCCTGGTCGCCCAAACGTGATCGGGGTCCTGAAGGGTTCGAGGCCCGGCCCGACCCTCCTGCTCACCGGACATCTCGACACGGTCGGTGTTACTGACTACGACGATCCGTTCACGGCCCGGATCGAGGATGGACGCCTCTACGGACGGGGCAGCTGCGACATGAAAGCGGCTTTGGCCGCGTTCGTCGAGGTGGCCCGCGTCATCGACGAACACGATGCCGACTTCGCCGGTGAGCTCATGATCGCCGGTATCGCTGACGAAGAGGACCGGATGATCGGCTCGGTTCACTGGTCAGAGCATGGCCCGGTTCCGGAC
>JABDJC010000197.1 GCA_013003395.1 Acidimicrobiia bacterium | reverse complement strand
GCCAGAGCCCGCCTGAGGACGATGTGGCAGTTGCGCACGGTCTTGGGTGCCAGCGCTCGCCCGCCGGCGCCCCCTCGCTCCAGCAGCGTGGCGTACAGGCCCTCGACCTGCAGCGGGGTGAGCGACTGGAGTTGCACCGCTCCGATCTGGCGGGTGATGCGCTCGACGGCCATCCGGTAGCTCACCCACGTGGTCTCCCGCACGCGCGGCTTGATCGTCTCCAACCAGTCGGTCAAGAACTGCGACACGGTGATCCGACTCCGAGACACCGCTGTCCCCGCGTCGGCGGCGGTCGCCAGGTCGCGCAGGGCCGCGTCTGCCGCCTTTTTCGTCGCGAAGCCTGATCGCCGAGCCTGGCGACGCCGACCGGTTGCGGGGTCGGGCCCGAGGTCGACGACGAACGACCACACCTTCCCGTTGCGCTTCACCGAACCGTTCGCCATGAGGCCAACATAGAGCGAGGGTGTCACGGTCTGTGACACGGATGTGACACGGGCACTACCCGGATGACGTCACGGAACACTACCCGATCACAAAACATCAGCGTATGAGTGCCCGGGGCGGGATTTGAACCCGCACTCTCCCGAGGGAGAAGGGGGGTTTAAGCCCTCAGTTTGGTGTCCGTACGCTGCGGTTTCGTCCGGATGTTCACGTTCTGTACGGGCTGGCCGTCCGGCCAGTCCGCCCAATTCCGCCGAATCCGGCCGGTGCCGGGAAATCCCGTGAACATTTTGGGATCATCAGGACGAGCCTCGCCGATCGGAGGTATCAACGTCGGTCGCTGCCCTGCTCCCCGTCGCTCGCCTCAAGTGCGTCAAACAGAAGCTCCGGTCGCTCCAGTGCCACGTGGTGATCCGCTTCCGCAACGTCGACGACATTCGCTTTCCCGACGAGCTTCGATATGTGCGAACGGTCCCCGACCGGGTCATCTGCCCCGCAGAAGACCGTGACCGGCACACTCGCTGGAAGGACTCCGTTCCACTTGAAGTCGAGGATCAGAGCTTGCAGTGAGCCCTCGTATGCATCCCACGTGTGGCGGGCCGCTCGACTGCTCACATGTGTGGGCCAGCGGGGAGCCATCAGCGCCATAATCCGTCCGCTCACTGCTCGGTTCTTGCAGTTGAGGCGGCACGCGCGTTCGGCCCACTTGGTGTCGAGAGCGAGCAGTCGGCCCATGACTCCGTACTCCTTGCCAATCGATTTCGCTGCGGCTCCCGACGGATAGATCGGCGGCCCCCAGAGATAGACGTGTCGAGCACGGTCCCGATGGCGGTCGGCCCAGACCAAGGCGACAGATGCCGACATGGAGTGCGCCGCGAGAACGACTTGAGCTTCAGAAAGACCGAGCGAACCAAGGGCGTCGTCGAGAGCAGCAACGTGCGCATCGATTCCGAAGTCGGCGCGATCTTCGTCGAGCGAGTGTCCGAAACCGAGGAGGTCCACGATGACGACGCGGCGCTTTCGGCTGAGACCGTCGTAGAACGCGCCGAAGTAATCGCCAGTCGCGCCAAGTCCGTGCAACAGGAGCAGCACCTCTTCCCTCGATCGACCGGTCGGGCCGCTGTCGAGCAGACTCAGCGGGCCGGCGGTTCGTCGGGGGAACGACGAAGGATTCCATCGCTTCACGAGCGGCGACGTTCGATGCATCACCTGCCAGACGACGCCAAGCGCCGCGATGACCGCCATCGCCGCGATGATCACGACCACCACACCGCGGTCACGACGCAGCCCGAACGGCTGCACCGGGTGCGCTCGCAAACATGGTCCAGTACTCTACGACGCCATGTCGTATGTCGCACTTCACAGCCGGTCCAGACGAGTCCTCACTGCGGGAGTCGGCGTCATTGCGCTGATCTCGGCCGGGTGTGCAGGTTCTGATCAGCCGGCAATATCGGTTGCACCAGCCGCATCGATCGCGACAGCCACGCTCCTTGCTCCTGCGGCCTTCGGCGACTACGTCGAAGCGAACCCCGACGCACCGTTGATCAACGTACACGTTCCCTACGAGCAGCACATCGAGGGAACCGACGCGTTCATTCCCTTCGACTCGATCCGCGAATCCCCCGACCTCCCCACCGACAAATCGGCACCGATTGCGCTCTACTGCCGCTCGGGCAACATGTCAGCGCAAGCCGCCTCCGACTTGGTGGCTGATGGGTACACGAACGTGGTCGACCTCGACGGCGGGATGAACGCGTGGGGTGCCGCCGGAAACGCACTCCTCGACGACCCGGCCGCCACTGGGACCTGACAACCACCTCATTGCTCGCTTCGGTCCAGCCAGCGGGCGGCAGACCGGAGCTCCTCGTCGTCGATTTCACCGCGCGCGTATCGCTGCGTCAGCACCTCGGCTTCCAGGGAATCGTCGGGCTTGGGCCGATGCAGAAGAGCCCAGGCGAACCACAGCAACATGATCGAGAATGCGATCATCGAGATCAGCACCCACCATGACCCGCCGGCCGAGTGATCCATCCCACCGTCGGTCTGGTGACGCATCACCGAACCGAGGACGGGCGTTCGTCCGATTGCGCCGTCCAGGTTCAGGTTCACTGTTCGAAGCCCTGGCGTTCCTGTTCTGAGCGGACGTAGCCGATGATGGCCTCGATCTCGTCGTCGTCGAGTCCCGAGATGGCGGCCATGTCGCCGAAGTTCCAGTGATGCTGTCGAGCGCCGTTCAAGATGGCGGACCGGAAGGAGTCGTCGCCATGATGGTTGGGTTCGTACACGATCGACAGATGCGAGGGGCCCTTGTCGGTGCCACGGAGGTCGGCGCCATGACACGATGCGCAGTTCGACTGGTACAGCGCGGCGCCTTCACCACCGGGGCCACTGACACTCGACGCTGATGGTGCTCCGGGCGCAGCGTCATCGGCGGAACTGCCGCACGACGCCGCGATCACCGCCGTCAGCACCGTGACTGCCGCGGCGATCGTTGTGTGGCGTCGCCAGAATGGTGTGGGCGGCACGGTGTGGTCAGGGTCGTTCATGATCCTTCTCGGTCGTCGATGTGTGGCCGGAACTGCGTGTCGACCTTTGTGTCGTTCTCGTGGGCGGAGAACCCAGCCCACCCCTAAGCTACGACACGTTGTAGATATTCACACATCGGACCACCACTGCTTGGAGGTGAAACATGATCGACGCACCGCTCGCACTCGCCTTCACTGCCGGCATGATCGCCACCATCAACCCCTGCGGCTTCGCGCTCCTACCGGCCTACGTCGGAGCGTTCGTCGCAGGCGATGACCCGCACGCTCGGGCCGACCGACGCATCGGTCGAGCGGTCGGCGTGTCAACGGCGGTGTCGGTCGGGTTTGCGGCGCTGTTCATCATCGTCGGCGTCATCTTCAGCAGCGCCTCCACAGCGCTCAGCAAGCAGATGCCGTGGGTCACGATTGCGGTGGGTGCCGCAATGGTGACGATGGGCATCGCGGCAATCGCAGGGTGGAAGCCTCGCTTGCCGTTCCAGAACCGGACGGCGAGCGAGCGACGCGACGCCCTGGGCATGGCGAGCTTTGGCTTCGCCTATGCGCTCGTGTCGTTGTCATGCACGCTCGGGACCTTCCTCTCCGTCTCGACATTCGCGATGCAACGATCCTTCGTCGGCTGGGTCGCCACCTACGTCGTGTATGCGGCAGGCATGGGGACGATCATTTTGGCGCTGAGCGTTTCGGCGGCACTCGCGCACGACTCGCTCGTCGGTACGTTGCGCAACGCGTCGAAGTACGCACCCAGAATCGCTGGCGTACTCCTCGCCATCTCGGGCGGTTACGCGATCTGGTACGGGCGATACGAATTGTCGGTGTACGGCGGCGATCTGTCCGACGACTCCATTGTTCAGTTCGGAACGAATCTGCAGACCCGATTCGTGATCTTCACGCAGTCGGTCGGTGCCACGCGGATCGCTCTCATCATCGTTGCCACGACTGCTGTTGCGTATCTTGCCTTCCGTCTCCGCCACCGACGTCTCGATACGCTGAAGACACCACCGCCATCGCCGATGACGGCACGCTCCGGCCGAGCAACATCACCATCGACCGCGTCCGACGGGGCGCCTTCACGAGAGACCACACCAGCACCATGACACGACGAGCAGACGGCGAACTCGAAACCGACGTTCTCCGAGCCCTCTGGGATCTCGGCCGACCCGCTTCCCCGAGCGATGTCATCGATCAGATGAGCACAGATCTCGCCTACACGAGCATCGCCACGATTCTCGGACGACTCTGCGACAAAGGCCTGGCAACTCGCCAACGCGCCGGCCGAGCGTTCGTCTACTCAGCAGCGAGCAGCGAAGCGGACCTCACAGCGCAACGGTTGCGCACCGTTCTCGATTCCGCATCGGATCGCCAATCCGCGCTGGCCGGATTCGCCGAAGCACTCGATCCAGCTGATGCTGCGCTTCTCGCCACACTGCTCAACGACGCGAAATGATCAACTTCGTCGCCCTGCCGCTGGTCATCACACTTGCGGTCACCCTTCTTGGCAGCCGGCTCCTAGACCGGCTCCGTCCGGCCGCCGCCGCACGCTGCAGCGCCGTCCTGCTCACCTCGGTTGGGGTTGCGTCGATCCCGACGATGTGGCTGATTGGTCTGAGCGGGCTGGCCCACGCCGGTCTCCACAACCCAGTCACGGACTGGTCCCAACACCTGTTGCCCGGCTATCGCCCGATCGGCGCGATCATCGGCGTCGCAGCATTCATCGCCGCGGTCGTCGGGACGTTTCGCGCTGGGCGCGTGCTGGCCCATCATCGTCGCCTGCGCTGCACCGACACCTGTCCGATCGAGTTCATCGACACCGATGAGGTCTACGCCTACACACTCCCCGGTCCGGCAGGCACCATCGCGATCTCCGACGGCCTCCGCAACGCCCTCGACGACGCCGAGTTCGACGTCGTGCTCGCTCACGAGCAAGCGCACGCCCGCCACCGCCACGACCGCTACAAACTCTTGGCGCTGATCGCTACTGCATTCGTGCCACCGATCGAGCCCGTGATGAAGCGACTCGACTACTACCTCGAACGGTGGGCTGACGAAGAAGCACTCACCCAAACTGGCGCCGACCGACGGCTGGCAGCGCGCACCATTGCCAAAGTGGCACTCTCCGGGCCGAGCCCGAAGCCAGCGCTCGGTATCGCCGACCACGGCATTGCAGCACGCGCCACAGCCCTTCTCGAGCCTCCGATGAACCCGGCTGTCACCGCGCGAATGCACACCTCAATGCTGATCGCTTCGACCGTCGCCCTTGCGACATATCAGTTGCACCACAGCGCGATGTTCGCCACCGAACTCATCCGCTGAGTGAAGCACCTGTCGCGCGGCGACACTTGAGGCCCGTTGACTCAGGACGGCGGGTACTCCTCATCGTGCGAAGACCGCGCCAAGACGACCCATCTCAAATCCCAGGTCGACAAGCATGCCGCTCGCAAGGTTGTTGACCTCACGGTTGACACCGTCGCGCTGGGCAGCCTCAGCGAGCACGACGGCTTGCGCGTGGTGGTCGAGCATCAGCTCGACCCATCGGTCATCGAAGCCTGGTCCGCTGAGGCCATCGAGTGCCTCGACCGGGTCGGGAACCTCCGACGAGGCCGGCGCCGATCGGCCCCAGTCTTCGAGCAACTCCACCATCTGCGTGATTCTGCTCGCGTCCTCGTCGGTGACGTGTCGGGCGAGCTGGACGAGTTCGTCGGCGGCCGCAGCATCCAGGTCGAGTGCCGACGCAGCCAAGACCTGACCGCTTCGTAGGTGAACAATCATCGATTCAAGGAATGCGACATCAGCTTCGTTGGCATGGCTCGTCAGGGCGCCGTTCGACACGGTGGAAGCTGGAGATGACGCCTCGAACGGGTTGATCTCCGAGCAGCTCGACAGCACCACCACGACGGCGACAGCTGTAGCGATGACCGGTGAGCGACTGCGGGCAAACGCAAGCACCGAAACCATCATTCGAGCTTAGTGCTACACGTTGTCGTACTTGCGTGCCGTGATTCACGGTCGCCGCGCCCCGAGACCCGTCAGAGTGCAGCTAATCTACGACGCTGTGTCGTACTTCCATCGCCGAGACCGCCCGACCCCAATACGCCACCGTCGACACGTTGCTGCCATCGCAGCGTTGCTCACCGGGTCACTCCTCCTGTTCTCGCCCACCGTCTCGGCCGACCACGGCACGGATGCCGCCAAGCAAGCAGCCGCTGACATCCAAGCAGCTCGCGACCGGGCCAACGCCGCGTCGCAGGCCATGTTCGACGCCGAGTCACGTATCGATGGCCTCGACATCAGTCTCGACGCCGCCACCGATCAGCTGATGGCACTCGAGACCGAAGCGAGTGCGATGCGACAGGGCCTCGAAGCCCAAGCCGTCCGACGCTTCGTCAACTCGGGCACGAACGACTTCGCGCTGCTGATCGACTTCGACCACATCAACGACGGACTGTCCGCCGACGTGCTCTCCGCAGTGTCACGAGAAACTGCCAGCTTCGACCTCGACGAGTACGACGCCTTGATGGACGACGTCGACGAGGCCCGCACCAAACTCGAGGCGGACCGAACAGACGCAGCCCAAGCCAAAGAAGACTTCGCCCAGTTGAAGGCCACCGCCGAGGACGAGATCGAGACACTTGCCAAAATCGAAGCCGAACGACTCATCGACGAAGACGTCGAACACGAACTCCAACAACAACGCGAAGAGCGGGCAGCCGAAGCGGCCGAACAGGCAGCTCAAGAAGCAGCCCAGCGGGCCCTGGCCACCCCCTCAACCGCTGCGCCTCAACCGGACCGGCCCACCACACCGGAACCACCCAGTGCGACGGCGTCGCCCACACCAAGTCAGGATCCAGCCCCTTCATCGAACCCCACGCCGGCGCCTCAACCGACGCCCACCCCTGAGCCCGCACCACCGTCGAACGCCGGCGGCGGCATGGTGTGCCCCGTGAGTGGTCCACGAGCGTTCGCCGACACATGGGGTGCGCCACGCTCCGGCGGCCGCAGCCACGAAGGCGTCGACATGATGTCGCCGCACGGCACGCCGCTCGTGGCCGTTGAATCCGGCACGGCAAAGTTCTCGACCAACAACCTCGGCGGCAACGCGATCTGGCTCACTGGAGCCAGCGGCACGAAGTACTACTACGCGCACCTCAGCGCCTGGGAAGGATCCAGCAGATCCGTGTCGCAGGGCGAGATCATCGGCTATGTCGGCGCCACCGGCAATACCAGCGCCAACCACCTCCACTTCGAGGTCCACCCTGGCGGCGGTCGAGCGGTCAACCCCTACCCGTACGTGCGGGCGGTGTGCTGATGACGGATTCGCGCCGTCCGTCACGCAGACGCGCACGCCACCAACTGGCAATCGCTGCGGTTGCTGGAGCGGCCGCCCTCTCGGCATGCACCACCGCCGCAGAGACAGCACCCGTCAACGATGTCGGCGGGGCCGCCGACAACACCGCCACGACGACCATCACCACCATCCCGACTGGGTCGTTTCCGCCAACGACCATCAACGCGACCACCATCACCCCGACCACCGCCACTATCCCGCCCACGACCATCCCGACAACGACGACCACCACGACAGTTCCCGAAGTGCTCGACGTCTTCGACCCGAACTGCGTCACACTCGCCGAGACCGGCGGATCGCTCGAAGCGGTCGGCGTCGCCAGGGGCATCGACGATCCGACCGGACTGTGGTTCGAGAACGACCAGATCGACGCTGTCGCTCCTGGTGACCTCATCGACATCTGTCTCGACAACGGTGTCAACGACATCGACGGCCAACCGCGCCCACCGATCGACGACGCAGCACGAGGAGCCGCACTGGCGGCCAACGTCGAGCGCCAACAGTCCAAGCTCAACGAACTCTTCTCCGG
>JABDJC010000186.1 GCA_013003395.1 Acidimicrobiia bacterium | reverse complement strand
TGCGGGGCGTCCTTCCACAGGTCGCCGAGGCGGTATGTGTTCTCTTCGGGGTCGATGACCGTGATGTCTGCGAGTGCTGTTGCGTCGAAAGGCATGTACAAACGTTAGACGGGGTTGCGGGCGCGATGTTCGTTGCGAGTCATTGCGCAACCAAGGCGGATTGCACCAGATCGATGAGTTCAGCGGTGCTCATCTGGCGGCCGGCTTCGAGATGCACGGCAAGTTGGGCTGCGTCCGCTTCGCGACGCACTGCTTCGAGTACTCGCTTGACATGGAACTCCGCTTCAGGCCAGCGCACCGTGCCAATCGACTCCCAAATGGATTCGCACGCGCCCAGGATATGCAGCCCACGCTCGGTTCGGCCGCGATCGATCTCGATGATCGCTATCACCTCGGCTCCCGATGCGATTCCTTCCAGGTAGCCATCGAAGACCATCTGATCGAATGCTTCGTGTGTCTGGGCGGCTGCCGCTTCGATGTCGCCTGACGCGAGTAATGCAAGAGCGAGGTTCCACCGGCTCCAGGCGATCATCACCGGATAGTTGGTTTCTCGGGACCACGCGAGAAGGTCGCGTCGAGTGTCTAGCGCCGACGAGACGTCGCCGAGCTCGATGTACTTGCCACTGATGAACAACCGAGGCAGCAAGAGGTCCACACCGGCGTTGACCGACTCGAAGTATCCGATGACCTCCTCGAGAATCGCGACTCCCTCTTCTGGATCTTCGCTGAGCATCCCGAGGAATGTGCGTGCGACGGCCAACATGCGAAGGTCGCCTACGGTTTTGAAGCCGGTGGCCGCAACGGTCAAGCGGGATGCGGAATCGGCGTAGTCGCCCGCCTGGAATGAGAAGAGACCTGCAAGCCAATCGACGTAGGGCGACGTCGAGTTCCCGTCGACTTTCTGCACCCACTGGGCGCCACGTTCGGCGAGGTCGCCGTTGAACCAATAGATCCACAATTGGCTCTGAGCCTCTGCCATCTCGTCAATTCGCTCATGGTCGGCGGCCCACCGCATCGCCCAAGCCATGTTCGAGTGGTCGGCTCTGATCTCTTTCTCGGCAGATCCATCGTGCTGGAGACGGAGTCCCATCGTCGGTGCCGTGGCAAGGTAGAAGTCGACAAGGCTGGACATCGTCTCTTGCTCATGGTCTTCCGCCCGCAAGATCTCTGCTGCGTAGTCTCTCAAGAGCACCAGCTGGCGGTATCGAGTCGGTCCCGGATTCGTCTTGTCTACGTGTACCAACGAGTTGTCGACGAGGGTCGTGAGGTCGTCGAGAACATTCCTCTGCGATACCCATTCGAGCTGCTCGAGCGTGGCACCGGCCGGAAACACCGACAGTTGAGCGAACAGGAGCCGTTGGGAGCCCGTGAGCGCCTGCAGGCTCCAATCGATCGTTGATCGGATGGTGCGTTGGCGCGGTGGCAGGTCGGCAGCGCCCGATCCCAGAATGTCGAGCGAACGCTCGAGTTGGGCACTGAGTTCCCGAACGTCCATGAGTCTGATCCGCGCTACCACCAGTTCGATGGCCAACGGCAGTCCGCCAAGCCGCCGGCAGATCGCTCGCACTGCTTCGGCCTCGGGCCCTTCGACAGCGAGCGTGACGCCATGGCTGGCCGCCCGATCGTAGAAGAGTGCCACTGCGGCCGGCGTTTGCTCGCCGTCATCCGCCGCCAGAGGTCCCACCTCGTAGATTTGCTCGCCGCGAATCCGAAGAGGTGTCCTGCTTGTGACGAGAACTCTCGCTGAAGGTGCAGCGGCGAGGAGCTCCGCAACCACGGGAGCGGCGTCCTGAACGTGTTCGAAGTTGTCAAGCACGAGCAGTTGTGGCTCGCTGATTGCGTCGGCGATGAGATTGATCAGCGATGCCGTCCCCTCGGGATGGACGCCGAGCGCATAGGCAATTGCTCCAGCGACCTCGTCTGCGCCCGATACCGACGTCAGATCTGCCCACGCAGGCTCGGTTCTCTGGTCTCTCGTGGCCGTGGACGCTGCCGCCGCTTCGACAGCGAGCCGCGTCTTGCCGATTCCCCCTGCGCCGAGGAGCGTGACGATTCGGTTGGTGTCGAGCATCAACGCGATCTGCTCCATGTCAGCTGTTCGGCCGAAGAATGACGTCGGAAAGTCGGGAAGTGCGACTGTCGCCCTTCCCGGACTTCTTGGAGGCGGAAACTCAGATCGCAGATTCGGTGCGACGAGTTGGTGTACTCGTTCGGGGCGCTCGAGGCCGCGGAGCCGTTGGGGACCGAGGTCGACGACTGATACGCCGTTGCGCAGTGCGTCGCGTACGAGAACGGTTGTCGACTCTGAGAGGACGATCTGGCCACCGTGGGCGAGTCCTTCCAGACGCGCAACCTTGTTGACCGCTGGACCGTGGTAGTCGCCACCTTCTGGGTCGACGTGTCCGGTGTGAATCGCCATGCGGACGAGTAGCTCACCGGTCTCAGGCGGCCAGTCAGCGGAACGCAGGCCGTGCTGGGAGTCGAGTGCGGCCTCGACAGCATTGGTTGCGTCCCCGAAGACCGCAAAGAAGCCGTCACCCTTGTCCTTGACGATCGTCCCTCGGTGTGACTCGATCGAACCGCGCACGATCTGATGATGCTGTCTGAGCGAAATGGCCATGGCGCCTCGGTGGGCGTCCCATAGGGCACTGCTGCCCTCGATATCGGTGAACAGCAGCGTCACCGTGCCTGAAGGTAGTTGTGACACCATTCCGGGACTGGATTGTATCGGGTGCCGTACCAATGCGCCGTGTCTGAACGGCCGGCGTCCTCGATGGCGAGCTCGTGCAGGGCGACCTCCACACTGACTTCGACCTAGCTCCTTGTGGGGTGGGTTCTTAAACGCCGATCCACACGATCGCACCTTCGTCGGCAGCCTTCTTGGGAGGCCCGGGAATGGGCAGCTCCCTGGGAGGCGTTTGCCGTTCTTGTAGATGGCGCATCCAATGATCATGGAGCGCGACGATTTCAGGAGCGGTTTAGCTCTGGCCCTGGCGTCACCGCGAATACTGGTCGACCTTCTGGCGGATGAAGGCGGGCAGACAGCGGGCCGTCGTCCGCCGCGCTTGAATCGGATCATGCGATTCGAAACCATCGTCACCGACCGGCTGTTGATACGCGAGTTCCGCGAGAGCGACGAGGCTGACCTGTTGGCGCGCCGCAACGATCCGAAGGTGGCCAAGTTCCAGAACTGGGAGCTGCCGGTGACTCCTGAGCAGGCACATGACATGGCTGTCTCTCTGGCCCGGATGGAGGGTCCAGAAGATGACGAGTGGTACATGCCGATCGTCGTCGACAAGGAGACCGGTGTGACGCTGGGCGAGTTGGCACTGCATTGTCAGTCGGACATGCGCACTGCCGAAGTCGGCTACACGTTCGCGTCTGAGCATTGGGGTAACGGCTACGCCGTCGAAGCGTTAGGAGCGCTTGTCGCTTGGCTTTTCGAAGCCGTAGGCGTGACACGGGTGTTCGGAATGCTCCACCCTGAGAACGTGGCTTCGGCGCAGGTGTTGGAACGGACCGGGTTTCTGTA
>JABDJC010000171.1 GCA_013003395.1 Acidimicrobiia bacterium | reverse complement strand
AGTGGCGCGTGCAGGTCACTGCGTCGTTTCTTCGACAATGGCTCGGAGTTCGGCGGCCACCCCGGCATCGCCGGTCACACGAACGTTGTTGCTCCGGCCCCACAGCCACAGGTCGAGATTGCCGGCCGTTCCAGACACCGTTGCCGAGAAGTCGCCTTCGGTGACGAGACCCGTGCGCAGGTCGTCGTAACTCTTGCCGCTAGCCGGCGAAGTCCCCGAAACGGAACCGAGCTGCACCGTCCATTGATCCCCGGTGTCCGTGGCGTTCACATGGACTCCTCCGGTGCGAGTGAACGCTCCCCACGGCGGCACGCCCAGGAAGTCGATGAGTAACTCGGCAACCCCATCGGCACCGAGCCACGGTGCCAGTGGCGTCACCGGATGTCCACCAGCCAGTTCGGCGTCGACCCGGTGTACGGCTGCTTCGTGCGCCTGTCTTCGAACGACGAATCCCACAGACTGATCGTGCGACCACGTCCACACCGTGTCGGTGGTCGGTGCTGCGTCCAACGATGCGCGCAGGGCTTCGCTCGACGCGTCGAACAACGCCAAGCAGTCGCCATGGTCATCGGGCCGGTCGAGCGGCGACACGGCGTCTGGATCGTCCAGCCTTCTGGCCACGATCTCACCCCAGAAGTGTTGGACTTCAGCGAGGTGCCACAACAAGTCAGTGGCGGACCATTCGGGGCAAGACGGAACTCGATTCGACGAATCGAGCGGCGCCAGAAGCGCACGAAATCGGTCCGATTCCTCAGCGATCGTCCGTTTGTAGCGATCCCACTGAGTCATACCATGCCTCCCACGGAGCTTGTGCCAGCCTACGCAAACAGCGTCAGCCGATCGGAGCAGCATGCGGGGAAGCATTGTCGACACCACAAACGCCGACCTGCGCCGTCGGCTGCGGTTCTCGTGGTCGCCAGACTGCCCGGTCGACATCGGCGGCCTCCGGCTGGTGGAGATTCCGTACGTGGCGATGGACGGGGCCGAGAAAGTAGGGGAGATGGTGCTCCACGCCGACGTCACCGAAGCCGTCCTCGACGCCTTCTCGGCGATCCATGCGGCCCGGTTTCCAATCGAGCGCATGGAGCTCATCGATCAGTACGAAGGTGACGACAATCGATCGATGGCCGCCAACAACACTTCGGCGTTCAACTGTCGAATCATCCCTGGAACAGACCAGCTGTCACAGCACTCATTCGGGTTGGCCGTCGACCTCAACCCTGCTCTGAACCCCTACATGTTCGACGCGACGACGATCCTGCCTACTGGAAGCGATCGTTATCTCGACCGCACGCTCGACGTTCCGGGGCTCATTGCACCCGATGGACCGGCGGTCAGAGCGTTCGCTGACATCGGATGGAAATGGGGCGGCGCCTGGGACGGCCTCAAGGACTACCACCACTTCTCGGCGACAGGCGGCTGACACAAGTTCGATCGACGTGTCGATGGTCTCGTTCCGACAAAGCGGAGTCGATGCCGGGGCTGATCAGCCATGTCTACGCACGAAGGTCGTGACTCACCTCGTCACTTTCGTAGGTGAGACCGACATGGATCTCGGCGCGTTCGCCACCCGGTAGGTGCGCCTCGATGCGGTAGTCGCCAGGTGCGAGATCACGGAGTGAGAAACGACCGTCGGGATCGGTGACCTGCGCGATATCGACATGAGGTTCTGACGACTCGGTGATCAGCACGGTTGCCTCGGCGACCGGGTAACCGTCCACATCAAGGACCCGACCTGAGATTGAAGCCATGTTCTCCTTCAGTTTGGGTGGCCGGCCCAAGTGCCGGCCACCCGCTTCGTGTCCGTATTGTTCACCGGCTATTGATCAGGCTCCGAGCGCCTTCCATTTCTTGATGTTGTTGAACACAGGCTTGGTGATCCGGGTGGCGGAGTTGCCGCCGCTCGATCCGTTGGTGTGGATACCTACTGCGTAACGCTGGCTCCCCTTCTTTCGCCACACCGGCGCGCCGCTTTGGCCTCCGGCCGTGTCGATGTTGTAGACGAGTGTGCGTGATGTGATCCACTTGAGGCGGCGTGCGTGCCACCACATGGTTCCGGCTGGTTTGTCGCCTGGGTATCCGGCCAGGTTCACGAGCATGTTGAGGAGCGTGAAGAAGCTGTAGTTCGCGTATCCGAAGAATCCGACTCGCTTACCCAACGCGCAGTTCTTGGGAAGAATGATTGCGGCGTAGTCGTGCGATCGCTTCTTCTTCTGAGTCCAGCCCTTCACGCTGTGGAACGCTGTCGCGTCGCATGACCCGAAGGGTTTACTCGATCCGTTGCGCCCAGGTATGACTTCGATCTTGCGGACCCAGCCTCCGCGTGAGTGCATGTACACGACGTGGCCTGCAGTTATGACCGTGCGGTTTCCTACGAGGAATCCGCTCCCAATCCAACGACTGCCATCTCGTGCTGTGATGCGAAGCGAGCAGATCGCACGCCACGGGTAAGCAGTCGTATTGTTCACCCTCACTCGGTCGTCTTTGCCGATCACAACTTCCGCTACGGCTTCCGCTGTTTCCGGCTGCTGGAGGAGAGCGCCGATTGCCGGATCACCCAGATCGGCGTACCAGGCGTCGAGGACTTGGTTGTCGCCGACGGATTCGAGCAACGATTCGCGTGTCTCGTCGATGAGTATGCCGTTTGGTCCGGCAACCATCTCGAGTTCGTCTGTCGATGTACCCGAAGTTGCATCAGCACTTTCAGTGCCCGTGAATGCTTCCTCGACATCGCCCTCAACGGCAGCACCCGACTCTGTACTGGCGACAGCATCGTGGTCCTCGGCCGCATCCGTTTCGAAATCGGCTTCCACGAAGTCGGTCTCGCTCATCGACTCGGCTGCTTGAGGCACAGACGCCCATTCGTCAGACATCGCTGTCTCGGTCCCTGCGTCTCCCTGAGATGCTTCTTCGACGTAGTCGCTCTCCAGATTCTCCAATTCCTTTTGTCTCGCCATCAGAACTCCTTGTTGTGACTTGTCTGATCTGATCGGTTCTCATCGAGACTCGGCTCTCAGCACACGACCGACGGGGATGCCGGGTGGGACCATCAACGCAGAGTGTTCGCTCCTAGACCCGCGAGTGAGGCGCCTTGTGTGCTTGCCAGCGATATCACCTCCAGAGTTGTATCGACGACCGCTGAACTCAGGCGACTCCCGCTTTCGGCTGAGACCTACTCCAACTATTGGCAGACGATTGCTGGCAGGTCCATGACATATCTCGGTGCATGACCCTGACCTGCGCGTACGCTTCTACGAGGGACTGAAGTCGGTCGCAGATGGTGCGTATGAATGAGCAGGTCGCTGTAATCAGCTCCTATCCATCGATGAGTCGAGGCCTGCGCGGGACACTCAGAGAGGCCGGCTTCGAAGCGGAAACGCCCGAACGGCTCTCGGATTGGGCCCGAAAGTGTGAGCAGCCCGCTGCTGTCGTTACCGTGAGCGGAGGCAGTGACGCGGAGAGGTTGCGCACGATGCGGCGCGAGGTCCCCGACTTCGCAATAGTCGTTCTTGTCTCTCAACCGTCGACTTCGGTGGTGCGCGATCTGTTGGCTGCCGGAGCCTGCACGGTCGCCGGATGGGATGTTTCGAGCGAGGACCTCGTTGCCCTGATCCGAGCTGCGCTGAACAACAGGAGCGTTCTGCCAACCGATCAGATGCGTCGCCTTGCCCTCGGACTTGGGTTCGGCGACAGCGAGATCGAACTGACCGAGCGGGAGTTGGTCTGGCTGCGTGCTCTCGGAGCGGGCACCACGATCTCCCAACTGGCATATCGATCTGGCTACTCGGAGCGCGCCATGTATCGATTGCTGGCGAAACTGTACGGAAGCATCGGCGTGACGAACCGCGTGGAGGCTCTCGTCTGGGCCGCGCAACGCGGCATCATCGGCTGAGGCACTCTTCGATGCGGCGCCGCTTTCGGATGGCAATGGGGCGGCGCCTGGGACGGCCTCAAGGACTACCACCACTTCTCGGCGACAGGCGGCTGACTACTCCTCGAGCGAAACACTCGGTGGAGAGAACATCGGCATCACGAAGGTCGGGAGGAATGGCTCAGGGTCGTCCGACCAGTTGAGTGCCCAGATCTCGTCCGTTGTTCGGCGACCACCGGTCGCCCTGAACACTTCGAAAAGTGGGGCCCGAAGCGTGATCGACGGAGATTCTGTGCCGACGAGCCACGAGCGGTCGTCTGTCGTGATGATTTCGATCGTTGGTAACCCTGCGGCAGCGTTGAGCCGTCGCATCAGCCCCACGTGTGAACCGGTTGCAAGTCTCACGGCGATGTCATCCCGAGCTCCGGGTCGACCGAGCGCTTGGCGAATGTCGTGTTCATGGGAGACGAGGTCGTCGAGGACGCTGAGCGGTACGGCTTCTCGAACCAACATTCCGAATGGTGTGAGCACCGCCTCCGGGAGTTCGTCGATCGACTGCATGCGCTCCAAGAAGTCATCGAGGACGGAGTACCAGACCGCAACGAGTTCTTCGACGGTTGCATCCTCCATCGACGCGACCTGCGCGGCTGTCCACGCAGGATCGGCGTATCCATCGAGAGTCCCGGTGATCCAGGACTGAGCAATGCCGACGAGATGGGCGATGGTGTCCTTGACGGTCCAACCCGGACACGCCGCCACAGGCGCCGACCCGGCCGCAGGATGAGTGACGAGTTGGGTAACGCGTTCGACCGCCGGCTTGTAGAGCTTGAGCGGGTCGATCAGTGGTCGAGGGGGCGTCACGCGCTTGGATGCCTCAGCATCTCGTGCGCCAGACAAAAGGGACCCCTCGCCGTCGGTGGCTGCTCACGCTAGCCATTCGCAGAACAAGAAGACCCCCCGGCGAGCCGAGGGGTCTTCTCTCGACCGATATTCGGAGGAGGAGTCGGAGGGAAGGGTTACCTCCGGGGTGTTCCAAAATACGGAGTCGAACACCAATCGAGTTGTTGCACGCTGTATCGGCGGCTCACGAGAAATCTTGAGTGATTTCTCCACGACACGATCGACGCAACCCTGACGGCAGCGAGACACCCGTTGCGCATATGCTGGCGCCTCGGAAAGGACACGCATGGCAGATCCGATCTTCGTTGTCGATGGTCTCGCAGTGGCGGCGCGCCGCAGTGCTCGCGACGAAGTGCAAGACAAGCGAGATGCCAAACATGCCGAAGACGACCAGTGGCCCGACGCCCCGAACTCAGGTGAGAGCGGGCCAAAGTCGAAGTGGCTCGAGCTGGTGCCCGAAGTGTCCTTTGCCGTGAGCAGTGGCGAGGTGCTCGCTCTCGTCGGTGAGTCCGGTTCGGGTAAGTCGCTCATGCTGATGGGTTCGATCGGACTGCTTCCTCCAGGTCTACACGCCACCGCGGGGACCTCCGTATTCAATGGCCAGAAACTTCGCCGGTCCGAAATCGGTATGGACGCGCTCGCAGAGCTTCGCGACCCGGAGTGGCGGAGCCTCGTCGGCATGGGCATCGGAGTGCTGTTTCAAGATCCGATCGGTTCGTGGAATCCGGTGGAACTCATCGGAGACCAGAGCGGCGAAGTGCTGCGAACTCACGAAGACCTGACCGATGACGAAATAGCGTTCCGGGTGTTGGAACTCCTAGGCGACGTTCAGCTCTCGAAGAAGCGCAAGTTCCTGAGCTTCCCAGAACAATTGAGTCGCGGTGAAGCCCAACGAGCGATGCTGGCGGCGGCGTTGCTGTCTGAACCGAAACTGCTTCTCGCCGACGAACCACTCACAGGACTGGACGTTACGGTGGCGCGCGGCGTCCTGGACGTCATCGATCGGCTTCGATCTGAGCGAGGAATGGCGATGATCATCGTCACCCACGACCTCGCAGTCGTTGCTGGAGTGGCCGACCGCGTGTCGGTCGTATACGCCGGACAGATCGTCGAAACGGCGGCGGCTACCGACCTGTACCGCAATCCGCAACACCCGTACTCCGACGGCCTTCTCGGGAGCATGCCGGGTTTCGGGCAGCGCCTTCGTCCGATCGAGGGAGATGCACCGGACCTAGCCGAATCGTGGGAGGGCTGCGCGTTCGCTCCGCGTTGCAATTATGCAGTCGACCGGTGTCACTCGGAAACGCCAGAGTTGCGTCGCGTAGAAGCGTCGGTCGTACGATGTCACCGAGCGGAGGAACTCGACCTCATCGGTATCGGTCGCAAGACCTGAGTCCGGTTCGCCGTCAGAGTTCGACTCGCGCCAACGGTACGTCCTCGAGCGGGATCTCGACGTTTGCCGGGAGATAAACGACCCAGCTGACAAACCACTCGATTTCGAGCCGTTCGACCACCGAGACGTCGGCCAGGGGCGGTGGCTCGAGTTCGAGCGTGTCGCTCCGACTCGTCGGAGGAACGTCGAAGATCGGCGAGAAGAAGTCGAAAGTCGACGAGAACGAACGCACCGGCAATACCGTCGGGAAGCTCTGGTTCGAGTTGTGAGAGATGATCATCGGTTGGACCGACGCCGTGACGTCCGAGTTGCCCTCCAACTGCCAGTTGATGAGGCCGCCGTCCTCTCGTATCTCCATCTCGTCGATCACGAGCGTGACGTCACCGTCTACCGCGAACTCTTCGCGAGGCAAGGTCGCCGGCAGGCCCTCGACCGATACCTCACTCTGGAACGCCGTCGAGTTCCGCAAAGCCTCTCCTGCGAGCCGAACGCCTGTTGGAGACACGCCGTCGGGAACGGTGAACTTCACGGTGAACGAGCCTCTCGCGAGTGCATCGAAGAACTCCTGGTCGTTCTCGACGGTGGTCTCGTCGTCGAGAAGGAGCTGCCACTTGCCGCCGTTGAAACCGGACGTCTCTTCCGGGTCGAGGCCGGTAAGGACTGCAGTCACGAAGGAAACGAAGACCTCGGACCCGCGGTGCAAGATGCGCACAGGCCGAACGCCAACGCGATCATTCAGAGCGACGAACCCGGTCGGGAGTCCTGAGGTAGGTGCCACCGTTGTCGGTGCCGCGGTCGTCGTCGTTGTCTGTTGGATGCTGGTGGCGACCGTGGGCGCAGTCACCGGTTCTTCACTGGACCTCGCCACGGTGAACCCTGCGAGGACGATTCCGGCACCGATGACGAGTCCGCCGATCACGGCGGCTACAGGGAGCGACGGGGCTTGCTCTCGTCTCGACCGGTCACCGGGGCGTTTCGGTTTTTCGAGAGGAGTCTTCAGAAGTTCGGAGAAGCCGCTGTTCTCGTCGGTCATGAGCCCGCCCCCAAGAGGTGGTCGACTGCGATCAGCGCATCAGAAGGGAGATTGATCCAGTTCGACGAGACGGCGACAACCGACACGATGTCCTGATCGTCCGTATTGCTGTTGGTCAACTGAATGCCTCTCTCCCACGGCCCGCCGGTCACCCAGCCCGGCCCGGCGCCTACCAACCCGACGTGGTCCATGCCGAAGTTCCCGGAAGTCGAGAAGCTGTCGAACGGATCTTCGACGACGAATCGGTACGTGATTCCACTCGACTGCTCGATGATCGAATCCAAACTCACCGCGGTGTCGGGATCCAGTTGGAACCGCTGCCGCTGGTCGACGGCAAAGTCGAGCGGGAAGGACACGGGGATTCGTTGTCGAAACTGATCAATCCTCACCCAGGCAATCGAGTCCGGATCGAAGTCCTCGGGCACGGGAAAGCGGGCGGATCGAGCCCTGATGCTCGACGTGGTGCCGGGGTACTCGGTGCCGTCTCGAGTGATGAGTGTCCACAACTCTGGAGCCGTCACGCCAAAGTTCAAATTGGGTACTGCTCGAAAGCCCGGCTGAAAGAAGTTGTCGTCGTGGTGCCCGACCTCAGGCGGGGCGATGTCACGAAGCTCGAACTGCAACACGACCAGTTCCGGTTCGATGTCTATCGCCGTTGGTTCGACGATCGACGATCCAAGGTGACCAACCTGCTGGGCGGTGTCTTCGCCGGTGACATCGACAACTCTTGTGGTGGTCGTCGCAACAGCGCCAACAGGCGGGGACTCCTGTCCCACGTTCCCGAGCGCCAGTCCGCCCGCCGCCAACGCGGCCCCGGCGACGCCCGCGGCGATACCGATGAGGGTCGTCCGCATGTGCCTCCGTCGTCGAACATGTAGCCTAGGCGGCGTGCTTCTGTATCGGAGCAGAAGCCGGAGGCAACCGAGTGATTCTGCGTTTGGTGACATACGCCGGTCTCGTCGTGAGACGGCTGTGGTCCAAGAAGGGCATTCTGCTCGGCTCGTTCCTCGGCGCAACGCTCGTCATCGCGCTGCTCGCAATCGTCCCGCTCTACGAAGACTCGGTGGCCGCGGTGGACTTGCTGTTCTCCGTCAGGAGCGCCGCTGACGACGAGGTGGACCTGACGTCGACAACCTCCAGCTTGGATTACTCCGGTACGTGGGCTGCGTCGAACCGGTCGCTCGTCAACGAGAATCGCGACGGCCTCGAGACGTGGTATCCGACGATGACCGAGCGGATTCAGAGCCGTGAGTTCTTGTTCATCCCGATCCAGGGAGCCGTGGATTGGGTGGGGCTCGCCGAGCAGTGGCAGATCGATCTCGAAGCGGCGATCGCCCGCAACGAGGCTTTGGGGCCAGACGAGGAGCCAGAGCCTCTCCCCAATCCTCCGTACCCGAGGCCTCCTCAGGAAGCCTCGACTGCACGCATCGTGACGTCGCCGACGATTGATGATCAACTGGAAGTCGTCACTGGTGAGTGGCCCGAAAATGGCACGGACCAACGAGGAGACGGGATGCTAAGGGTCGCTCTCGGAAGCGACCTCGCTTCCACGGTTGCCCTCGGTGTCGGTGACCAAGTGGTGCTTCGTCCATTCACCGGCGCGCCAGAGCACTTCGAGATCGTAGAGGTGGCGGCCATCGTTCAACCGGTCGATCCGGGAGCAACGTTTTGGGGCGTGACCAATCCGTCGGTGCAGATCTTCGTGCCAGGGACCGTCTTCGACTTGTGGGCTACCCCGAGACCTCGCGACCCGCAGCGAGATCCTTGGCTGAGGGAAGCGGCCGGATTCGGGGGACTCAACGTCGAGCAGCGCTGGACGATGACCTTCGATCGGGAGTCGCTCGATCTCACGGAAATCGACCAGGTTCGAACGGAGATCGCGAACTTCCAAGCCTCGTTGGCCCGGGAAGCGCCGATCGCGACATTTGCGGGGTTACCCCGGTTGCTCGACCGCTTCGATGTGCGCAAGGTGGTCTTCGGAGGACCGATCCTCGCAATGCTCGCGCTCGTCGTTGGCGGCGCTCTGTACTTTCTCGTGTACACGGCGGCACTCACCCTCGAACGCGAGGCACCAGAGATCGCTCTGCTGAAGAGCCGAGGTGCCAGTGCCTGGCAAACCGTTGGAATCCACCTGGCGCAGTCGGTGGCGATAGCTGCGCTCGCCGCTTTGGCGGCACCAACAGTTGCTCGTTTCCTGGTTGGGCTGACCGGTCGAATACCCCCGCT
>JABDJC010000169.1 GCA_013003395.1 Acidimicrobiia bacterium | reverse complement strand
TCGCCGATCTCGACGACGACCGTTCCACTTCCGCGACCGGCGAAGCCGGGGGCTTCGACGATGGTCTCGGCGTGGGCGAACGTCACGATGAAACCGGCATCGGTCTCCTCGAAACCGATGATTGCGCCCCGCATCTTGGCGACGACTGTCGCTTCGGTGCCTTCGTAAACGACATAACCCGTGTAGGTGGCACCCGACGGTGAGCTGTAGACCACAGCGTGGGCGGGCCCGTCATCGGCGAGATTGCCGTCGGTGTCGTACAGGTAATGCCAGCCCTCAAACAGCTCGCCCCCGTCGTCGGTGACGCCCACCGAGACCAACTCTGTCGTCAGGGTGAATTCCTCGTGGAAGTCCACGGCGGTCGCCGCGGCTGGCGCAATGGTCACCATCGCGAGAGCGATGGCGAGAATCAACAGTCGACGCATTGTCTGCCCCTTTCGCTCGACACCTTCAACCGTACGCGCTGACAATCAGCGTGCGGGGATGAATTCACGACCTCACTTCGAGGACGCGGCCGCTTCGCGGGTGAGTATCGAGACGACGGTCTCGTAGCGTTCTCGAGCTTCGGCTGCTGAGTCACCGACGCTCGTCACGCCGACAAAGCCGTACGTTGGCATGGCGCTGAGCATGTGGAACACCGATCCGGTCTGGGTCGCCTGGTTGAAGTGGAGATTCTCCATCAGCGCGATCTCGAGGAGATCGTGTGGGGTGAACCGATCGAGACCCTCGGCTTCGAGATGGTCAGAGGCGACGTAGTACTTCTGTTGTCCACTCGGTGCGACGAAGTGGCCGGAAGCCTCGTCGTAGCTGCCGTCCGTGAGGAACTGGAGCGTGAGGAACGGATGCGTTGTGCCGCCCTTGCGGAGGTTCAACTCGATGGCATGGTCCTGCCATCCGCTGTCGATGCGGGTCATCATGAAGTCGATGGCGAAACGGCCGATCACGCCGCGGTCGGCCAGCAGCTCGCCGACTTTGCGGGCACTGCGGGAGATCTGCACCGCATACTCAGGATTCGCGGGAAAGCGCGAGCCGACGAACACTTGGCCGTCCTCGCCGCCGAGGATCTGATCGTGGGTCGACAGCACCTCAACGTCACCGAGGGGAGTGATGCGCATCTGCACCGAAGGGCTGGGCAGGTCCTCACCCCTGATCATCGTTTCGACGATGCCGCCTTCGATGGCCAGCGTCTCGAGGTAGTGGTCGATCGTCCCCGCATGATCGTTGAGCTTCATGGCACGGATGCGCTCCTTGATCACATCAGATCTCGTAGCGTCGGCGGGCAAGTCCGTGAGGTCGACGATGGCGTTCCCGAACCCCGAGACCCCGTCGTTGTGCTTGACGATGACCCGGTTGATACCCCCCGAGTCATCAAGGAGTCCCATCGTCGCAGCCACAACATCCTCCAGGGTGTGCAAGTCCTCCGCTCCGGCGGGGTGCGAGATGCCGGCTTGTGCGAACAGCTTCCTTCCCTCGGACTTGGTACCGAAGTGGACGTCCTTCGGATCCGCCCCGTACATCGGGATGCCGAGACGCATTGCCAGCTCGCGATCGGCCCATGTCGTCATGAACGGCACGAGATGGGCGCGGTCCGGATCGATGATGAGCTCTCGGATCCGGTCGATCAGCCTTGGACGGTCCAAGAGTTTCTCCGAGAGCGCCCTATAGGTCGCCTCCATCGGCGACAGGAAGAACAGCCGACTGCGGACGTGGCTCCGGATCACTCCCGGCATCAAATCGAGGTAGTAGTCGATGATGTCGGGATGAATCGCCTGGCCGGTCACGAAGATCATTCGGGCCCGAGGCTGACGGAGTAGGAACAGCAGAAACAGGTAGCGCTCCTCGTACGCCTGAAGCTGACTGGCGGTCAACTCGACGTCGACATGGGCCGACGGCACCACCACAATTGTCTGCTCGTCGGTGTTGAGGCGTTCGATCGATTTCCACAAGGGAACGAGCTTCGCCTGGAGCGCGTCGTAGGCCGCCTGGTCGTATACGTCTACCTGTTGGGTCATGCTTCGGTCAATCTATACGCCGGGACGGTCCCGGTGTCCGACGCTTTCCGAGGAGGCCCAGGACGTGGGGTTGCGGTCAGACGCTGAGCTTCTGACGTCCGGAGTCGACGAACTTGGCTGCGATCGGGCCTGCCACGGCCATGAGGAGAACGTAGGCGGCGGCGAGCGCCGCCAGCTCGCCGGATCCAGAAAGCCCTCCGGCGAGACCGGCGATGATTATCGAGAACTCACCCCGAGCGACGAGCGCAAAGCCGGTGCGCAGGCGGCCGGCTTTGGCAATCCCGCCGCGCTTGGCTGCCACATACCCCGCAATCACCTTGGTTCCAGTGGTCACGATCCCCAGAAGAACCGCCACCACGAGAACACCCGGAATCTCGCGTGGATCCGTCGACAGTCCGAAGAACACGAAGAACACTGCAGCAAAGAGATCGCGCAACGGTGTCAGCAGTGAGTGTGCTTTCGATGCGGCCTCGCCAGACAGTGCGATGCCAACGAGGAAGGCTCCGACGGCGGCGGAAACGTTGACCGCCTCGGCTAAGCCGGCGACGACGAGGGCCAGGCCGAAAACGGAAAGAAGCGTGACTTCGTCCGAAGCGTGGAATACCAGCCGGCCGATTCGGTCGCCGTGTCGATACGCGAACGTCAGCGCGACGCCGATCACCACGAGAGCGATCACGATGCTCAGCACCGCCTGGCCCGGGCCGGAGCCGAGCGCGACTGCCGCAAGGATCGGGAGCATGGCGGCCATAACGAGATCCTCGAAGACGAGCACGGACAGGATCACGGGTGTCTCACGGTTACCCGACCATTCCAAATCGTTGATGAGTTTCGCCACCACGCCGCTCGACGAGATGTAGGTGACTCCACCGAGGAACAGAGCGATCTCCAGACCCCAACCGAGCAGTAACCCGGCGATGAGTCCCGGAGCGAAGTTGAGCACCAGGTCGAGACTCCCGGCGGGAGCAATCGAGCGCATGCTCGTTATGAGTTCTCGTGCCGAATACTCGAGCCCGAGCAACAGCAGCAGGAATATCACGCCGAGCTCGGCCCCGATCTCGATGAACTCCTCGGACGTGACGATGGGCGCGATACCCCCTTCGCCGAACGCCAGTCCCGCAATCAGATAGAAGGGTATGGGCGATATCGCGAATCGCCCGGCGAGGCGAGCGAGGACACCAAGGCCGAGAACGACGGCTCCGAGCTCCAGGAGGAGCAGGACGAGATGGTCCATCGGTGTCCCTAACCAGGAGCCATGAGCGTGCGGACGGATTCGACACCGCCACCAGTTCCGACCACCACGAGGAGATCGCCGGTCTCGAGTGCGAACTCGGGCCCTGGGGCGGGGTGAGTTTCGTCACCTCTGATCACTGCCACGATTGAAACCCCGGTGCGGGTTCGAACTTGCGCGTCTCCAATCGTCCCGGCCGCGTATGGCGAGCCATCGTCGACGGACAACCAATCGATCACCAACCCCTTGATCTGCTGAAGTGCCGAGACGCTCTCGACCACAGACGAACCACCCAGGGCGTCGGCAAGAGCATGGCTCTCATCATCGGAGAGCTTCAGAGTGAGTGCAGCCGAGTCCGGGTCCGAAGGTGTGCAGACAAACAGTTCGCGACGTCCCGTGCGGTGGTGAATCACGCCGATCCGGTGGCCTTCCTCAGAGTTGAATTCCAGCCGCACTCCGAGTCCGGGCAACTCCGTTTCTGCAATCTCTGGCACGTTCCGATCTCCTGTCGCTGGCCGACGACGCGCTTTCGCTCCGCCTCACGGTCTCAATACTTCGGAGGCTAGCTGAGGTTGCGATCTCTCCTGTGCTGACCGCGGCTCGAAGTCGCAACGGTGAAGATGGAAGCCGACGGCGCGGTCATCTCTACGGCCAGATGCCTCGCTGTTCCGTCGCCCGGCGGCAACGGCGCACGGCGACCACGTGGGCTGCGGTGCGGAAGGTTGGGCTCGCCAGTATTGAATCCGGTCGGGCTTCTCCCCATGCCACACGATAGGTATCGAGCTGGTCGAGTAGCGCGGCCCTTGTGGTGACCATTGCATCCGTTGCTCGGGTCATCGTGGAGCGGAGGCGATCCTGCACCTCGGACTCGGACCACCGCTCGTTGGCGAGGTTCTGCGCCCACTCGAAGTACGACACGACCACTCCGCCGGCGGCGCTCAGCACGTCGGGCACGACCGGAATCCCGCGATCGCTGAGGATGTCGTCAGCCTCGGGTGTGGTCGGCCCGTTTGCAGCCTCGATCACCACCTTGGTGTCGATCTTCTTGGCGTTCGCTGCCGTTATCTGGGTCTCGAGCGCCGCAGGGATCAACACGTCACACGGGACCTCGAGCACCTCGTGCGGCTCGAGTGGAGTGGTGCCTGGCAAGCCCGCCACTGACCCGGTCTCGCTCTTGTGTAGCTCGACATGCGTCAACGTCAGACCGTTCGGATCGTGAACCCCGCCCTGGCTGTCACTGACGGCAACGATCCGTGCGCCCGCTTGCGAGAAAATCCGAGCAGCGTTGCGTCCGGCATTCCCGAATCCCTGAATGGCGATCCGCACGCCAACAAGGTCGGGCATGGCTGGAAGAGCTCCCATCGCAAGGAGGTGCTCGAACACGTAGAACAACCCCTGGGCTGTTGCGGTGTCGCGTCCTGCCGAACCCCCGAGGTCAAGCGGTTTGCCCGTGACCACTGGAAGATTGTTCTGGCCGGGATGCATCATCGAGTAGGTGTCGTACACCCACGCCATGGTCTGAGCGTCGGTGTACAGATCCGGTGCCGGGATGTCGGTGAACGGCCCGAGGTGATCACCCAGGGCGGCGATGTAGCGGCGAGTGATCCGTTGCTTTTCATCATCTGAAAGACTTTTGGGGTCGGCAGTCACACCGCCTTTGGCACCGCCGAACGGGATGTCGGTGAGGGCGCATTTCCACGTCATCCAGGTCGCCAGCGCTTTCACGTCGTTTTCGTCGACATGCGGATGGAAGCGAAAGCCTCCCTTTCCCGGTCCGCGCACTGTGTCGTGCAGTACCCGATAGCCAGAGAAGGTGTGCACGAATCCGTCGTCCATCACTACGGGCAGCGTCACCTTGATCGTCTTTTCAGGCTCGAAGAGCAATTCGGCCATGCCCCGCCAACCATCGAGAGGATGTACGAAGGGGATGGCTCGTTCGAACTGGCGCCTCGCCACAGTGAACAGATCGGCTTCTTCGACTCGCGTGGACATGGATTTCGCTCCTGCTCACCCCATATATCCCACTGGTTCAGAGACGACAGAAGAGGGTATTAGGCCCTTTCTTCGAGCCGAAAGGCCTGCCCCGGTGTGGCGCTTCAGATCGACATCGCAGCCCGAATCCGGCCGTCTGGACGTGAGTTCGGCGATGATCGTCGTTGCCAGATACCTTGCCCAGTTCGACTCCCCACTGATCGAAGGAGTTGATGCTCGAGATGGTGCCTTGTGTGAAGACTTTGTGTTCGTAGAGGGCAACCAATAGGCGCGCCCGCTGCTGCTGTCGACTCGACCAACTGAACCGACGGTGCGACCCGGCACTCTGACGTACAGAGCGCCGGGCCGCAGTTGTTGGTCAGTGCTTCTCGATGGTGATGCTGTATTCCGTCTCGTTCCGATGGAAGTACTCGACCGAGCCGCACCCGTTGTTGACACGCTTCCACGCTGCGAGATTGAACAGGTACGCACACGTCTCTGGGAACGCCGAGCCAGGGAGCACGACCTTGTACGAACCGCCGCCCCACTGCGGCCGAACCGCACCTTGGGCCACTGCCTGCGAGTAGGTCGGTCCGACGATCACCGTGGGATCGGATTGCGGTCCGCCCGACGCCGCGAGAGCGTCGAAGAAGGCGCTCTCGGCGTAGTGCACGCCCATGGAATAGCCACCCAAGTGCTCGTCGTTGACGCCGGCTGGCACAGTCGCCGTGAAATGCACCGTGAGTGAATCGGTGTCCCGCAGCCTCACGATGTCGCACGGGTTGACGACCCTCTCACCTTTGCCACCCTCGTTCTTGACCATCGACACGATGTCGCAGTCCGGATCGATGGTCGGTATGTGGGTGAACCCTGCGCCATGCGGATGGCTGGGGATCGACGCCGCATGGTTCGGCACCAGGCGATTGTCGAGTCGGATGAGCAGGCGTTCCACCTCGTTGGTGTCACACCGCCGCATCAGCTGACGATCCACGAGCTTGCCGGCGCCGTCGACCGCCCAACCCACCACCCGCAAGGTGTAGAGACCGTCGGCGAGTAATGGCGTCTCTGCCGAACCGCTCGTGGCGGCCGTGTGCCACGTGAACAGGTAGTCGCGGTTCGTGGTCCACCAGCGTCCACCGCCGGGGAACCACATGTTCTCCCACGAAGCGGGATCGCATGCCTGCTCGAAGTCGCGGCGTGTCCGAATGACCCGGTGCGAGACATTGGCGGCGTCGAACTTGTCCACTGCCGGGAATGACACCGGGTTGAACTTCGGCGAACCGGGAACGCCACATTCGGGACCCCAGTAGATCCGCTGGAAACCAGCAACCGTATCTGCGGGGAGTGGCGCAAAGGGTGAGCCGTTGAGCGAGTACTCGATCTCGTAGTAGTCGATCGCGGCGCCGGATCCCCACACGGCGTCGATACCGATGTCTCTCGCGAACAGGATGTCGGCAGATCCCGGTGAAGCGACACCATGGAGCGCAGCAGGGACAGCTGCGTTCGGATCGTTGCCGCCGATGGTCATCACCGGTACGCATCCGACATTGCCGACCTTGATACAGTCGCCACACAGTTCGTCGTTGCACTTCGAGATGCAGCACGCCTTCGAGTTGGCCAGCAAGGTGACATTGACGTTCGTGCCTATGTTCCAGCGGGTCTGCGAGAGGCTCTCCTCGTAGACGACTTCGACTTCGCCGTGGCACTCTTGCGTCGCTCGGATCCGCAGGTCCGGCGCACAGTCGGCACCAGACCACCACGGCCAGACGTGCAGCGCTTCGAGTTGCTTGGACGGCAGTCGCTCGGCGATTCCCATCTCGTCGAGGGAGAGCCGCGTGCCCCCAGGTTGTACTGGGTCGGCAAGGTGCGCTCCGAGTTCCTCGATGAATGGCTGTAGCGACTTCGGATCGGGCTGCGGAAGTGGAAGCGATGGGAAGTCGGCCTGCTCGATGAGTTCTCGGATCGGGCGCAGAAGTTCAGGCTCGATCGCCCATGGACCGATGGCCCACGGTCGCCAGGGAGCGCAGCACCACCAGAATTCGGCCGAGAACGTACCGTCCGCCTGGCTTGTTGCCGTGGTGATGAGGTCGGTGCGGCAGAACCACCAGAAACAGTCGACGTCCGACAGCTCGATGGTCGCCCCAGGGACCGGATCGTCGCAAAACGCAAAGCCATGGCCGGTCCAGCGCCAGTGCCGACATACGATGCGGCCGGTGACTCGATACTTCTTGCACCATCCCAGCCAGGTGAGATAGTGGCTCGCCTCGATGGCCATCAGTGGGGCGGTCAGCGACAGCGCTTTGGCAGCCGACCGCTTCTCGGCCTTCACTTCGACATCGGAGGCCATCATCATCGAGCGCACCGGCGCCGACGCCAGCTCGGCTCTCAGGAAGATCGCATCTGACACGTCGGCTCTGCCGACATAGATCCAGAACCAGCAATCCGCGGGCAAGACCACCGACAGTTCGTAGGGAATGGGCTTCTTGGTGGACTTCGGCAGGTCAAGGGTATCGGACGTGAGAATGGCCCCGTCGCGCACTGCGGCAACCCGCAGAGGAACCTCCGGATCGACGTCGACGGCGGAGAGATCGATCTCTCCGCGAACTCGAAGAGCGGTCTCGTCCATGCGCACCTCTCAGAACAATGCGGATCAATCCGGCAGGTCGTTTTGAGTGCCGTGGGATCCGCGGCGTATACCTTTGATACTGCTCTTCGTTCCAGGCCGGCGCAATGGGGTCTTTTCACGCTCAGTGATCGACGCTCTCGCGGTAACTACCGCCCGCTAACGCGGTGCTTTCGGTACCGCTCGATCAGGGCGTCGGTCGATGCGTCGTGGTCGAGCTGTGGTTCGTCGTCGGCCGTCAGCTCGGCGATGATCGTGGTTGCGAGCACCTTGCCGAGTTCGACCCCCCATTGGTCGAACGAGTTGATGCCCCAAACGACGCCCTGCACGAACACTTTGTGCTCGTAAAGGGCGATCAGCTGCCCCAACACCGACGGCGTCAATCGTGGCGCAAGGATCACCGACGACGGCCGATTGCCCGGGAACGTCCGATGCGGAACGAGGTCAGGATCGACGCCCGACTCGGCCACCTCTTCCGCTGACTTGCCGAACGCCAGAGCTTCGGCCTGGGCGAACATGTTGCCCATCAACAGGTCATGCTGGCCGCCGATGTCGTCGGTCGGTTCGAGGAACCCGATGAAGTCCGCCGGCACCATCGTCGTGCCCTGATGCATCAGCTGAAAGAACGCGTGCTGGCCGTTCGTGCCCGGCTCACCCCAGATGATCGGGCCGGTGTCGACGTCGACCTCGGTGCCGTCGAGTTGCACCCGTTTGCCGTTCGACTCCATGTCCAGCTGCTGGAGATACGCGGAAAAGCGATCGAGATCCTGGCTGTACGGAAGCACTGCGTACGTCGGGTAGTCGAGGAAGTTGCGGTACCAGACGCCGATCAGGCCGAGCAGCACCGGCACGTTGCGTTCGAACGGGGTCGAACGAAAGTGGAGGTCCATGGCGCGGAAGCCGTCCAGCATTGCCCGATAGGCGTCGGGTCCGATGGCGATCATGATCGGGAGGCCGATGGCGCTGTCGAACGAATAGCGGCCGCCGACCCAGTCCCAGAATCCGAACATGTTGTCGGTGTCGATTCCGAATTTCGTCACCTCCTCGGCGTTGGTCGACACGGCCACGAAGTGCCTGGCGACTGCTGACTCGTTGGCGCCAAGTTGCTCGAGAAGCCACTGGCGCGCCGAGCGGGCGTTGGTCAACGTTTCGAGAGTGGTGAACGTCTTCGAGGCGACGATGAACAGTGTTTCTTCAGGATCGATGCCTTCGAGAGCCGCCACCAGCTGCGCAGGATCGATGTTCGACACGAACCGTACGTCGATCTTCCGATGGCGATAGTGGCGCAGTGCTCGGTAGGCCATTGCAGGACCAAGGTCGGAGCCGCCGATCCCGATGTTGATGACCGTTCGGATCGGTTTGCCGGTGGAACCCTTCCACGCTCCCGTACGAATCTTCTCAGAGAACGTTGCCATCCGATCGAGCACACGGTGGACATCGTTGACCACGTCCTCACCGTCGACGCTGAAGGAATCGGTCGCGGCAGCTCTCAGTGCGACGTGCAGGACGGGCCGATTCTCGGTCTTGTTGATCCGTTCGCCGGCCCACATGGCCTCTATGCGTTCGGCCAGTCCTGCTCGTTTGGCGAGCGCGATGAGGTGGTCGATGGTTTCTGCCGTGATGAGGTGCTTCGACAAGTCGAAGACGAGGTCTCCGGCGCTGAATGTGAGGCGCTCGACGCGCTCGGGATCATCGGCGAACAAGCGAGACAGACTGGGTGTTCCCGCTCCGGCGCGGTGGTCAACGAGGGCTTCCCACTCGGTCGTGCTACTGATCGCAGGCATTCGCCCTCCTGTGTCGCCGGGTTCCAAGAGTAAGCCATCGACGAGGGCCGTGTTTGCGACGGTCGGCGGAGTGCCGGTGTGTGACCTGCTGCCGAGCGCTACCCGAGGTACGACCGGCCCATCAGCAACGCGATGCCGATGAAAGGTCCGACGAGGAGGAGTGCAATTCTTCCCGCCACGCTGCTGATCGCGTAGCGGGCAATCACGCCCATCAGGACGACGCCGCCTATCCAAAGACCGACGAGCATCACGATGACGATGCGCTGGAGACTGCCGAAGCCGGGGTCTGTTGCGCTTGCGAAGGAGATGATGCCCAACACGGTTGCGACGATGCCGTGGAGAGCGAGGATGGTTCGGTCGACGGTCGAGAGAGGTGGGCGGGGACTTCTGGTTGGGACGGTTGAAGTGCTCATAGGCGCTAGTAGACACCTGCGACGCCCTTTGCGCCATAGGGAAATACCC
>JABDJC010000164.1 GCA_013003395.1 Acidimicrobiia bacterium | reverse complement strand
GCCGAGCCGAGAGCGTTCAGAATCTGATCTGATGGAGAGAGTTGTCGCCCAAGAGTGACTTCTTGTGCCATTCCATCACCCGAGCGAAATCAAATTCTCGCGTACCGCGTAGAGCACGGCTTCATTGCGAGAGTGGAGACCCAACTTGTCGAGGATGTTGCGGATGTGATTCTTGACCGTGTTTTCAGAAATGAACAGCTTCTCGCCGATTTCCTTGCTGGTCATGCCGCCGGCCACATGCGAAAGCACTTCGATCTCTCTTCCAGTCAGCGTCGGCTTCCGCGATTGAAGCAACTCTTGGTGACGTAGGAGTTGGCGACAGACGTCGAAGAGCTTGCCCGCCATGCTCGGGGAGATCGAGGCTCCGCCGTTGGCAACGACCTTGATCGACTCGACCAAGACGGGAAATGGCGTGTCCTTCACGACGTAGCCGCGAACGCCTGCTTTGAGACCTACAACAAGATCTTCCTCCGACTCGCTGCCGGTGAGAAGCACCGTGGTCGAGTTCGGAGCGACCGCCTGAATCTTCTCGACGACTTCCAGGCCAGACAGTCCTGGCATGAGTACGTCCAAGAGCACAAGGTCCGGCTGAAGGGTTTCTGCTGCAGCGACGGCTGACTCTCCGGTGTCGGCTTCACCGACCACATCGAAACCAGCGTCTCGAAGGGCGGCTTTCAGGCCGGCTCGAAACAGTGGCACATCGTCGACTACAAGCAATTTCGTCATTCGGGTTCTATGAGTCCTAGTGATCCATCTCGGCGGTGGTAGAGCACACAGTGCGCTCCGCTTTCAGCGTTCTGAAAGAAGAAGAAGCTGTGTCCCAGCATCTCCATCTGCAGTGCCGCTTCCACCGTTGTCATCGGCTTTATCGAGAAGCGCTTGACCCTTACGATCTCGAGCTCCTCACTCTCAAAATCTTCGGAAGGCAACGCGGCCTCATTGAGGACTTTGTGGTCAGTTGTGCGCTTGCGCTGTATCAAGCGTTCTTTGAGGCGACGAAGGCGCCGTTCAAACCGGTCAGCTGACCGATCCAATGCGCTGCGGGCATCCGCTGCCGAAGACTCGACGCGAACCGTCTGTCCTGCGATGGTCGACGTGATCTCGACGGTGAAGCGGTCTTCCGCGGCGCGAGGATTCCCATGCTCGGTGAACTCGACGTCGGCTCCTGTAGGGCTGTCGATGATCCGAGCCGCATGCTCGACGCGGTCGGTGGTGATCTCCTTGATATCTTCGCTCACCTGCATGTTCTTCCCGTGCACACGAACTTCCACGCGTGACTCCTTTCTCAGCGCGCTATTGAGCGCGCGACTACGACATCCCGGAAATGTGATTTGGCCAGCAAGGAAGTGCCACGGTGGAGCGAGATGGTCGACTCCGTCTTTCGTGACACCAATACGGTCTCCCTGGGCTGACAGGTTGGCTTCGCCTGAAGGCACAGACTACCTGCGATCACGCAACGGTCGCAGCGACGCCCACCAGGTCCGCGGCGTCGACGGCGCCAGATTCGACGAGACATCGAGCTGCGGCGCTGAGTGTTCCACCAGTTGTGACGACATCGTCGACGAGCGCGACGACAGAGCCACGGGCCACAACTCGGCGCTTCGACCGGAACCGCGCCGAGCGCCTGCGCTCCTCACGCGACGACCCGACGTGCGCCGGCCACCACCAGCTCGGAGCGAGCAGTCGTTGGACATCGACACCGTTTGCTCGGCCGACCACCCGGGCCAATTCGTACGCAGGGTCGACTCCGTATCGCACCCGACGCGCCGCAGCTCGAGGAACCGGCACGACAATCGACACCTGCAACGGAAGAATCTCCGCGACGGCCAGGCCGAGCACGCGTGCCGCATGTGGTGACGCCTGGTACTTGAGCTGGTGCACGAGCCGCCGCATCGCAGCCGCGTGTTGCGCCGGCGCCGACACGACGAGGCCGCATTCCAGCTGCCTCACGTGGCCTATCTCTCGAGGGTTCATTCTGCGACCGTATCGGCACGTTGTGACCTTACGCGAAGATGAACACAAAAAGTAGTCGACACGGCCACGCCATGTAGCTATGGTCGTCAGTGGGCATACATGGGCAATCAGGGAGGGCGATCAATGGCGATCGACGTAGCAGCGAACCGCGAACGGGACCGGCGGCAACGGCTGCGAAGACTGACCATTGGTTTGGCGCCCATCGCCATTTGGATGTGGTACCGACTCATGATCGGGAATCCCGTCACCATCGGACTTCCTGATTTCGGACCAAATGCCGTGCTGTGGCTCCCGATGGCCATCATCGTCGTTCTCATCGCAGCCGTGCTCATCTTGCCGATGCTCGGCAACAGCAGGTCGCCGCATGTGATCTATCTCCCCGAACAGATCGACATAGGATTCGACGACGTCAAAGGTCTTGCGGCTGTCGTTCGCGAGGTTCGCCACACGCTCGAGGTGTTCTTGAACCATCAGCGGTTCCGCGAGGAAATGGGCGGATCACCACGCCGGGGCATGCTCTTCGAGGGCCCTCCGGGCACGGGCAAAACCCACCTCGCCAAGGCGATGGCCAAAGAGGCAGGGGTGCCGTTCTTGTTCGTCTCGGCCACCTCATTCCAGTCGATGTGGTACGGCGCCACTGCGCGAAAGATCCGAAGCTATTTCCGTCAGCTGCGCAAGGTCGCACGACGTGAGGGCGGCGCCATCGGGTTCATCGAGGAGATAGACGCGATCGCCACGTCTCGGGGCGGAATGAATTTCTCTCCAAATACGACGGAGCATCACGGCGACGACAGCGGACGGTCTGGCGGCGCCAAGATCGAGGGCATGTCCTCTGGCCTGGGCGGCATCGTCAACGAACTCCTCATTCAGATGCAGAGCTTCGACGAACCGACGCGGCCTCAGAAGGCCAAGAACGTGATCGTCAGGTTCGTGAATCGGTTCTTGGCCAGCGATCGCCAGTTCAAGACTGCGTCACCCGACTGGTCAAACATCCTGGTCATCGCGGCGACCAACCGAGCCGATTCGCTCGATCCGGCGCTGTTGCGCCCTGGTCGATTCGACCGGATTCTCCACATCGACGCTCCTGACAAAGAAAACCGCGTCGAGCTGATCGAGTATTTCCTTGGCAAGAAGGCACACACCGAGGCCCTCGACGATCCGCAAGAGATCTCGAAACTCGCAGCGTCCACGCAGGGCTACACGCCTGCCGCGCTGGAACGGCTCTTCGACGAGGCACTGCTCATGGCCCTACGCGATGAGAGGGAACATCTCAACGTGGCCGATCTACACAAGGCCAAGATGGAAGTCGAAATCGGCCTGGCGAATCCAACCGACTATCCAGAAGACGAGCGTCGTTCGATCGCCACCCACGAGGCGGGTCACGCAACGATGGCGTATCTCGTCGGCAAAGGTCGACGGCTCGAGGTGCTCTCGATCATCAAGCGACGCGGTTCACTCGGCTTGTTGTCGCATCGCGACACGGAAGAGCGATATACGCGAACGGAAAGCGAGATGCGCTCGTTCATCCAGATCAGCCTCGGGGGCATGGTCGCCGAGGAGATCTTCTTCGGCGAGTCGGGCACCGGACCCGCAGGAGACCTGGCAGCGGCGACGAATCTCGCTACCGAAATGGTCGGCTCGTACGGCCTCGGGGGTTCGTTGATTTCATTTCGTGCCGCCGACAAAGGCGCATTCGGAGGCAACCTCGTTGCAAGCATCTTGTCGGACTCGAAGGCCCGCAGCACCGTCGATTGCATCCTCAACGATGCGAAGCATGAAGTCCAGCGCCAGCTCAGCGAGCATCGCTATCTCGTGGAGGCCCTGCGCGATGCGCTCCTGGAACACAACGAACTCATCGAACACGAGATCCTCGACGTGCTGCGAGTGGCCGAAGAACGGGCACTCGTCGATGGCAACCTGGTCGTCGACCTGAGAGACCCGCACGGGCGACTCATCGAAGGCCCAACCGCCATCGAGCTGGAACCGTCTCCCGAGACCGGTTGACGCCGACGCGACAAGTCTCCCGCACAGGGAAACGCTCACCCTTCGACGGAAGGGAAACGAAGGAGGGGGCATTGCCCAGCCCCCTCCTTCTGCCGCATGGTGAGCCAGGAAGAGGCGCTGCACGATCTGAGTCCTGTAGGGCCTCTGATCGCTCCGCATGAAGGTGCCTCCGCTGGCGCTCCGGCGCTGACTTCTACGTCCCCCCAACACTCGCTGCGCTCGCGAGGGGGACAAAGGTTCTCGCTGCACTCGTTGGGGAGGGACAGATGCCTTTCTCCTCCCCCGTCGACGGAGGAGACATTTGGGGGAGGAAGCACCGCTAGGTGCGGAGGGGGCACAACAGGAAGAGATCGATCGCGTTCGTGGAACTTGGGACGCGGCGACCGAAGAAAGCTCCCGTACGGTGATGCCCCCCTGCGGCCTAGGAGGCCGCTGTCCCCCCAACACTCGCTGCGCTCGCGAGGGGGACAGAGAAACGCTCGCTGCGCTCGCGAAGGAGACAAGGGCTCTCGCTGCGCTGGTCAGGGGACGGATGCATCTCTCCTCCCCCGTCGACGAAGGAGACGTTTGGGGGAGGAAGCACCGCTAGCCGCGGAGGGGGCACAACAGGAAGAGATCGATCGAGTTCGTAAAGCTCGGAACGCAGCGACCGAAGAAAGCTCCCGCACGATGATGCCCCCCTGCGGCCTAGGAGGCCGCTGTCCCCCCAACACTCGCTGCGCTCGCGAGGGGGACAGAGAAACGCTCGCTGCGCTCGCGAAGAGGACAAAGGCTCTCGCTGCGCTGGTCAGCGGACAGATGCATCTCTCCTCCCCCGTCGACGAAGGAGACGTTTGGGGGAGGAAGCACCGCTAGGTGCGGAGGGGGCACAACGGGTGAAGGCCGATCGCATCCGCCAAATTCCCACGCGGCGACCGAGAAAGTTCCCGCACGGTGATGCCCCCCTGCGGCCGAGGGCTGAGATGCGCTTCGCAATCTGAGTCCTGTTCGGCCTCTGATCGCTCCGCAAGGAGGAGCCTCCGTTGGCGCTCCGGGGGCCTAGCTCAAGTTCCTTCTTGCCAGCTGGCCAGGTAGTTGATCTGCTCTTCTGTCAGTTGCTCCAGGCCGGCGCCCATCGAATCGAGCTTGAGCCTGGCCACTTCTCGGTCGAGCGCCTCCGGAAGC
>JABDJC010000151.1 GCA_013003395.1 Acidimicrobiia bacterium | reverse complement strand
CCGCACGTCGGGATTGATGCTGAGCAGGTAGTGATCGGGTAGCGCGAACGCGGCCAGTCCGCACGCCTCGGCCCAGCAAGCGGCCGCTCTGACGTCGTCCCAGGCGCCGCCGCCCTGCAATGCGTATTCCACGGTTCGTCCTCAGCTTTCTCTGCTGGGCGACGTTCGTCCCATCATGCCAGGGCTCTGCGAATGAAGTCTCTGCTGTCTTCCGCCAGCTTCTCGAGCGAGGGAAGGTGCACATACATCATGTGCCCGGCTTCGTAATACGTCATTTCGATGTTCTCCGCGAGCTCCGACTCGACGCCGAGATGGCTGAAGGTGAACTCGGTTGCCGTGAAGGGCGTCGCGAGGTCGAAGTACCCGTTGGCGACAAGCGTCCTCATGTACGGATTGCGCGCCATGGTCGAACGCAACGTCTCGGACACGTCGACATAGGCGTTCTGAAAGTCCTCGTAACTCCAAGGGCGGACCCGGTCGGTGAGCACTTCATAGGGGAGGTCGCTCTCGTATCCCAGCTCACGCCTGACGTAGTCATTGAGCGCGGTCGTGTACGGACCGAGGACCGCATCGATGCTTGGATCGGTTTCCATCGACTCGCCCCGCACGAACCGCGAGGTCCCGAGATATCGGCTGTCGATCCGCCCCACCGTTCTGCGGTCTTGCCGCATCAGTTCCTTGCAGAACCTCAGAATCTCGATGCGCAGGTCGTATTCGCGCACGTAGTCCTCGGCGAGTCCGGTGTACCGAGAAACCTCGGCGGCGACCTCGTCGTATTCGTCCGAGTCAAGGCTGGATCCGTGCAAGAGGGCGCTTGCATATCGGCCCAGGGCGAACTCTCTCACTTCGGCACTGAAGTCCTCGATGCTCATGGCCTGGAGCTCGTCGCTGAGTAGGCCGTGATACCAGGCCGTGGCCGCGTAGGTCGGGAGGAACATGATGTACGGCAGGTCGTTGCCGCGGTTGAACGTCCACGTGTTGCGGTCCATTCCTACTGTCTGGAAGTTGAGAACAGACGACACCAACAACAGCCCGTTGAGGTACAGGCCGTACCGGTCGAGCAGGTGGCCCGCGAGTCCGGCGGATCGGGTGGTCCCGTAGCTCTCGCCTGCCAGGAACTTGGGCGACTGCCAGCGGCCGTTGCGCGACAGGTACATCTGAATGAACTGGCCAACCGACTCGATGTCACGTTTGAAGTGGTGGAACTTCTTGGCGTCCTCTTCTGGGATCGCTCTACTGAACCCGGTGCTCACCGGGTCGATAAACACGAGGTCCGTCTCGTCGAGGATCGAGTGCTCGTTGTCCACCAGTCGCCCTGGAGGCGCCATCGCCATGCCGTCTTCGGTCATCTCGACTCGACGCGGACCGTAGGCCCCGAGGTGGAGCCAGACCGACGACGAGCCGGGACCGCCGTTGAAGGCGAACGTCACGGGACGCTTGGCGAGATCGGTCACACCGTCTCGGGTGTAAGCGACGTAGAAGAACGACGCCTGCTTCTTTCCCTCTTCCTCCGTGAGAACGATCCGTCCAGCGGTCGCCGTGTACTCGATGGTCTCGCCGCCGACGACCACAGAGTGCTGGGATTGATGGGACGTTTCCTCGTGATGGGGTGGGGGCGGAATCTCGGGCTTCGACTTCTTGTCGTCGGCACCGCCGCCGCTCTTGTCGGCGTCGGCTTTCTTCGATTCTTCCTCGCTCACTAGGCCCTCCACGTCAAGTCTCCTGCTGGACAAACTGTACCGGCATGATGTCGCAGCCGAACCCCTTCGGTCGCTAGCTTCATGTCATGGAAATGACGACACCCAAGGACCTGACCGAGGCGCTCACGGCCATCGATCAGGATCCCGACGCGGTACTCCTGGCCGGTGGAACCGACGTCATGATCGGCGTCAATTTCGGAGAGACGTGGCCATCTCACGTCGTTGGCCTGCGCCGGCTCGCTGAACTCACTGCGTGGGAAGGCAATCGCATCGGTGCAGGAGTCACGTATCGACGTCTGGAAAAGGGTCCGTTCGCCGCTCTCGCCGAGCTGAGCCGCACTGTCGGCTCACCGCAGATCCGCAACGCCGGCACCATCGGGGGCAACCTCGGGACGGCCAGCCCGGCTGGTGACGCACTGCCGTTCCTCGCCGCCGTTGATGCCGAGGTCGAACTGGCCTCGCTCAACGGACGACGAACCCTTCCGTGGCACGAGTTTTTGGTTGGCGTCAAGCGGAACGCTCGTGAACCAAACGAACTCATCGTCGCAACGATCCTCCCCGAGGCGATGCCGCCGCGGCAGGCGTTCGCCAAGGTGGGCATCCGCAATGCCATGGTCATCTCGACCGTCTCAGCCTGCCTCACCCGCCGCGAGGACGGCACCACGACGATCGCGCTCGGTTCGGTCGCTCCCACAACGATTCGCGCCAGAAAGGCCGAAGCGATGATCTCTTCGGAGAAATCGCCGACTGAGGCTGCCATTGCCGAATTCGGGCGCCTCGTGTCCGAGGAGATCAAGCCGATCTCCGACCATCGCTCGACGGCTGCCTACCGACGGCACGCTGCCGGTGTGCTCGCCAAACGACTCTTGGAGCGTTGCTTGTGATCATCACCATGACCATCAACGGAGGACAGCGCACGGTCGAGGTGAACACACCGACCAGCCTGCTCAACGTGTTGCGAGATCGTCTCGAACTGGAAGGATCGAAACAAGCATGTGAGCAGGGCGAATGCGGTTCGTGTTCGGTGGTGCTCGACGGCGAACTCGTCTGCTCATGCCTCGTGATGGCGACCGACTGCGACGGTTCGACCCTGACCACGGTTGAAGGCTTGGGAGACGAAGACACCCTGCACCCTGTCCAGCAGGCGCTGGTGCAGGCAGGAGGCGTGCAGTGCGGCTTTTGCACGCCTGGCTTCGTCGTGGCGGCAGCGGCACTGTTCGACGAGCATCCTCATCCCGAGTCGGACGTCATCAAAGAAGAACTCGCCGGGAACATCTGTCGGTGCACCGGATACGGCGCCATCTTGCGGGCCCTCGAAGAGCTGGCGGCCAGACCGTGACGGTTCCGACCACTCCCGATACACAAACTGCTCCCGCCAGCGCTGAACAGCGGGTCAACGCGGGCATCGGAAGATCCGTCTTGCGTCCGGACGGCATTCCGAAGGTGAAGGGCAACTTCGCCTACGTGTCCGACTTGCAGGCAGAAGGCATGCTGCACGGCGCCACCGCTCGCAGTCCATTTGCTCACGCCCGATTGGTCTCGATCGACCTCACTCCGGCGTTGGCCATGAACGGCGTGAAGGCCGTCATCGTTCAGGACGACGTTCCCGGCACCGCCATGTACGGACTCGAGCATCGCGATCAGCCTGTGCTGTGCGATGGCACCGCTCGCTACTGGGGTGAACCCGTCGCGGTTGTGGCTGCCGAAGACCCCGAAACTGCGAAACACGCCGCAGCGGCCATCGTCATGGAGTGGGAAGAGCTCGACACGCTCGACGATCCCGAGGAAGCCGACGCCATCGACAGCGTGTTTCGCCGAGTCAAGGTTCGACGTGGCGACCAAGATGCCCACGGCGAGGTCGTCATCGAGGGGTACTACGAGGTCGGGACACAAGACCAGGCACCGCTCGGACCCGAGGCAGGGCTGGCCCTCCCCGATGGCGAGGGCGGCGTCGACCTCTACGGCACCAGTCAGTGGGTCCACGCCGATCACGAACAGATCGTGGCCGCGCTTGGACTCCAACCGGACCAGATCCGGTGTCATCCGGCTGGGATCGGCGGTGCATTCGGTGCCCGCGAAGACATGAACCTCCACATCCACTGCTGTCTGCTGGCACTGGTCACCGGTCGACCGGTGAAGATGGTGTACGACCGAGCGGAGAGCTTTGCCGGGCACGTTCATCGTCATCCCGCTCGCATGTGGTACCGCCACGAGGCCAACCGCGACGGAACGCTCGTTCGAGTTCAGGCCAAGCTCTTGCTCGATGGCGGGGCCTACATGTCGACGACGGGAGCGGTCATCGGCAACGCCACGTACTTCGCTGTCGGTCCGTACAAGGTCGATTCGGTGGCGATCGACGGTGTCGGAGCCAAGACGAACAATCCTCCGTGCGGGGCGATGCGTGGTTTCGGCGCGGTCCAGTCGTGTTTCGGTCACGAAACCCAGATGGATCGACTCGCGGCAGAACTCGCCATGGATCCGATGGTCCTGCGCCGTCTCAACGCCCTCCAACAGGGCGACCCGATGTCGACCACGGGCCAGATCATCACCGACTCGCTGCCGACCGTTGACGTCATGGACGCGCTTGTCGCAATGCCGCTGCCCGATGACACCGACAGCGACAACCCACTCCACCTGCCCGGCGGCACCGGCCTCACCACGAGCCGATCCCATGTCCGGCGTGGCGTTGGCTACGGCGTGTCGATCAAGAACATCGCCTTCTCCGAAGGTTTCGACGACTACGCCGAAGCCCGAGTGGTGCTCACCAGCGTCGGTGCCGAGGTGCACACTGCGGCGATCGAGGTCGGTCAGGGCCTCGTGACGGTGTGCGCTCAGATCGCTCGGAGCGCACTCGGGCTCGAACACGTGGCGGTGGTCTTCGACGACACATCCAGCATTGGCTCGGCGGGGTCGACATCTGCGTCGCGCCAAACCCAACTCACGGGCAACGCCGTCCTCGAGGCGGCCCGCAGGGTTCGCGAAATGGCACTGGAGCGTATCGGCGGCGACGACCTGACCGACGCCGGCGTCTGGCGCAACGGCGAGCTGATCATGTCGCTGGATGCGCTCTATGACGCCGGCCCTATCGAGTTCACTGCGCGATATCGCCATCCAGCGACGTTCGAAGCCGATGAGAACGGCCAGGGCACGCTGCACGCGGGCTTTGCGATCGCGGCACACCGCGCCGTCGTCGAGGTCGATCCGGAACTCGGCCTGATTCGGGTGGTGCGGATCGACACGGCGCAGGACGTCGGCCGGGTGCTCAATCCGCAGTCGGTCATCGGTCAGATCGAAGGCGGCATCCTTCAAGGCGTCGGGCTCGCCTACATGGAAGAACTGGTGATCCAAAAGGGCAAGATCCTCAACGCCAGCTTCACCGACTACTTGTTGCCGACGTTCCTCGACGCTCCAGACGTCGAAGCCATCCTCATCGAAGAGCCAGGCGAGTGGGGACCCTTCGGGGCGAAGGGCGTCGGCGAACCTCCGACGATCAGCTCGACGCCAGCCGTTGCTGCGGCCATTCGCGACGCGGTGGGCAAACCGCTGAACCGGGTGCCGATTTTGCCTGAACACATCGTTGGCGTGTGAGTGTTGGAGTTGCATGATGAACGGTGAGGTCCCTCAGTTCGTAGGATGATCACATGGACGAACTCACCGCAGTGGTCAGCGCGATCGACAATGCCACGTCGAATGAGTTTGCGCTCGCGACCGTGGTCGGCGTTGCCGGCTCCACGTATCGGCTCCCCGGCGCTCGTCAGGTGGTGTTCACCGACGGCTCGACAATCGGAACGGTGAGTGGCGGATGCCTCGACAGTGACGTGCGAGCGACTGCGCTCGAGGTGATCGAAACCGGGGCGTCGCGTGTGACCGTGTACGACCTCACGGTCGACGACGATGCGCTGTGGGGTTGGGGTCTCGGATGTAGCGGTGTCACCACCGTCTTGTTCGAATCCGGAGCGTCTGCACGTGACCTCGCAGGCACGTTGCGAACCGCTCGTCAGGCCGGCAAGACGATTGCCGTACTGACCCGCCTGGGCGAACAGCCTGGCGCTCGGGTGGTCATCGAACCGTCTGGACGACGTGGCAGCCTGGGGTTGACCGATCGTGGCGAGGAGGAAGCGGTCCGCCTGACAGACGAGGCTCTGGCCGAACACCGCAGCACCATCCACACGATCGAAGGGGTCGACGTCTTCGTCGAGGTGGTTGAGCCGCCACCACTGCTGCTGGTGTGCGGCACCGGCAACGACGCCGGACCAATGGTGGATTTGGGCAAGCGCCTCGGATTCGAAGTGATCGTGACCGACGAGCGGCCCGGAGCGTTGGAGAGAGAGATCTTCGCCGCGGCTGATCGGAAGATCGTGTGCAAGCCATCGGAACTGGACGAGGTGTTGCCATCCGACCGCAGGCTCTATGCGGTGTTGATGTCGCACAATTTCATGCGCGATGGCGATACGCTCGGCGCACTGTGCGGAAGCAGTGTCGAGTACATCGGGCTGCTCGGTCCGGCGGATAGAGCCGCTCAGTTGATCGGATATGTGGTCAATCAAGGGGTTTCGGTGACGGATGCGGACAGATCGAAACTGCACGGACCGGCCGGCCTGGACGTCGGTGCGGAAGGGCCCGAGCAGATCGCGTGGTCGATACTCGCCGAGATCCTGGCGATTCGATCTGGCAGATCAGGAGGCCACTTGAGAGACCGCGAGACCTCCATTCATCCCAAGCATGGCTGACCTGCACATCACCGGGATCGTGCTCGCCGCTGGTCATGCCAGTCGTATGGGGCATTCCAAGTTGGCGTTGCCGTTGGGCGAGACGAACGTGATCGGATGGACGCTGCGCAACGTCGAGGCGTCTGAACTCGACGACATAGTGGTGGTGACCGGAGCCCACGTCGAAGGTCTCGACCTCACTCCGACACGAGCCAAAGTTGTTCACAACTCGGATCCGGCAGGGGGAAGCGTGACGTCGCTGCTGACTGGGATCGCCGCCGCGGATGATCCCGACGCGGTCATGGTGCTGTTGGGCGACAGCCCCGAGATCGATCCGCCGATCATCGACCACGTTTTGGCCGATTACCGTCGTCTTCCGGACTGGGCCGCCGTGACCGAGTATCACGACGGCATTGCGCATCCCTATGTGTTGTCGCGTGAGCTGTATGAAACGCTTGGCGAGGCGACCGGAGACAAGGTCTTGTGGAGAATCCTCAACGACAACTTCGAGAGGGCTCGCAAGATCCGAGTTCCGCAGATGAAACCTGACGACATCGACACCTGGGACGACTACATCGACGTCTGCGACGCGTTCGGACTCGACCCAGGCGAGCGCCCGGCGTAGTGATCATCGACCCAGGTCGACCGGTCGGAACTCGGCTGCCGATCTTCCGGTGACTCCCGTCGATCCGACCAAGAAGAGTTCGGCCGTCACGACCACGGATACTTCCACCGTTCTCGCGTTCCACGTCAGGTCGGGTCGAGCATCGCATGTCGCCAACGTTGCGCCGTTGGCGGATGCATATGCGCTCGCCACTGCGCAGGGGTGGTCGGCCGATGGCGTCGGATCGAACGTGACCGGCGCGGCGGCAAGCGCTGCGGCGTCGGCGGCGACCGTTGCTCGCACGTGTGCGTCGAGCAACACGACGAGGTCGGCGGTAGCAACGGTGAGCATCATGACGATGGCGGCGACACTCACTCCAATGAGTGTCACGGAGCCGACCTCGGACCGACCTCGTTGAGCGCCGGTCATTGTTCTACCCGCATCACCGCCTTGGCGTGGAGTTCGACGGCGAATCCGCCGAACAGTTGACCAGCGACCCGTCGCCGGGATGTCACTGAGACTTCTGCTCGTTGGCCGACGACGTGAGGCCGGACAACATGAACCCCTACCTCGTCGGCCAAGCCTGAGGGAAGCGCCTGCTGAACGGCGTCCACGGCACGTGCCGGATCGGGCACCGTCGCCGCAACACGTGCACCTTCACGAGCCGCGTGGGTGAGTTCCAACTGAACTCGACCGGTCGCAACCACCTCGGCCAGAGCCAAGACGAGAAGGAGCACCAACGGCAGAATCAGCGCAAACTCCACAACGGCGGTGCCGCGATCGTTCACGAAGCCACTGCGGTGTCGGTGATGCGGGCCATCACGGCGTCGAAGAACGCCGGCAGGGTGCCCGTCGTGGTCGCCCACACGATGAGCGTCAATGCAATCGCGCCTGCAGCCACCATGACTAGGGCGTACTCGACTGTCGCCTGGCCTGACTCGTCACTCCACATACCCATCATGAGCTATCTCCTCTGGTTGATTTCCGGGTCACCGACCGGACACGGGAGGAAGTGAGTTCTGGATACGGCCGAAGGCTTCGACCAGCACAGGGCCCACGACCAGCAGGATGAACCCCGGCAGGATGAGCAGCGCCAATGGGAACAGCAGCTTGATCGGCAGTCGTTGCATGCCCGCCATGCGCTCTGCGTGTTCATCGGCACGCGCCTGCTCGATGTACGCCAGCAATGCGGCAACGAGTCCGGTCCCGGTCACCGTCGAGCGAGCAACAGCGGTGCACAGATCGCCGAAGGGTTCTGGGACGTCGAGCAGGGCTCGACTCAAGCCAACGTTGCGCGCCGAGCGAACGATGTCGCGTGTCACGTGTGCCAGCTCGGTCGAGGCGTGGCGGCCAGCCCACTCGAAGGCGGCGCCCGGCGGAAGTCCAGCAAGCGTTGCGGTCACCAACAGCTCGGCGAGCACAACCGGATTCGGTTCTACCGGTTGGCGCTTTCCCGCCGCACGCAAGACGGTCCCACGAAATGAGCCGCTCCAACGATCATTCGGCGGCAGCAGAGCCAGCGCCAATCCGAGCGTGAGCAACGACGTCAGCCTCATCGCCGAACCATCCAGGCCGTCGTGGCGATGCCGCCAACCAGCAACGCCACGGCAACCGCAACGAGGCTGCGACTGAATCCTTCGAGATCGCGGAAGCCACCCGTCGCAGCCATTGCCATGACCCCGACGAGCGGAAGACCACCTACGACCGCTGCGGAGATCCGAGCCTGTGCGGTTGCGACGGTCCGCTCTCGGTGTTCAGCCGCGGCGGCATCAGCTCGGTCGGCGAGACGGTAGAGCACCGCAGCGAGACCCGCACCGGTCTCGATGGCGATCGCCGCGGCGGGTCCGAGGATGTCCCGATTCACTGGGAGCTGCGGTGCGAGGTCGTTTGTCACGGCGGTTGTGCCCGCTCCCCCAAGAGCCTGCCTCGCCGCGGACATGACATCGAGGACTGCGTGCGAGTTGGCCGCAGAGAGAAATGCGGCGGTCGGATGTACGCCGGCCCGCAGGTCCGCGCCCACTTCTCTCAACAAGCGGGCTTCGTCGGACGCGGTCAGCGGCCGCGGACGGAAGAGTCTCCAGCACCTGAGGTGGCGCTGGACGAACCCACGAGGATCACGGGTCACGCCCACCAGGGCAATCACGGCTATCAGGGATGCCATCGATACACCTCGGCGGTAGCTGAGTCGTCGACCATTGCGATGGACTCGACCCGTCGCATTCCTTCGATTCGAGCCATGTGGACGACGACCTCGATGCTCCGCGCGATCTGAGCCTTGACCGTCTCCGCGTCGACGCCGCCGCCAACCAACGCAAGCGTGTGGAGCCGTAGTAGGGCGTCGTGGGGCCCGTTTGCGTGGATCGTGGACATCGAGCCGGCGTGACCTGTGCTGAGAGCTTGAATCATGTCGAGCGCCTCGGCTCCACGCACCTCGCCGACGATGAGGCGATCGGGCCGCAACCGCAAGGCGTGCCTGAGCAACGTGCGTACGGAGATCTCGCCCGCCCCCTCTGGATTGGGCGGACGAGCCTCCAGCCGAACGACGTGACCCGACAGATGGAGTTCAGCTGCGTCCTCGACGGACACGATGCGCTGTCCGGCTGCAATCTCCATCGACAGCAGGTTCAGCATGGTGGTCTTGCCTGATCCTGTCCCACCGGAGACGAGGATGTTTCGGCGCTCGGCGACAGAATCGCGAAGCAGCGATGCCCCCGAGTCGCCGAGACCACCCATTTCGACGAGTTGATCTAGAGACTCGACTGCCTGCGTGAACCTGCGGATCGCCACGATGGGCCCATCGACTGCGGCGGGAGGAATGATGGCGTGGAGGCGAGAACCGTCCGGCAGCCTGGCATCCACGGCTGGCGAGACAAGATCGAGCCTGAGGCCGAGTGGACTGATCATCCGCTCAACCGCGGCCAGCACCGCCGTGTCGTCCAAGAACGTGACGTCGGTTCGTTCCATGGTCCCCGCCCGCTCGATCCACACTTCGTGTGGGCCGTTGACGAGCACGTCAGAAACGGTCGGATCGGCTAGCAACTCTTCGAGCGGACCGAGGCCCACCAATCGATCGACCGCCCGCTCCACCACCCGCCTATCAGCCAACGGCGCTTCTTCAGGCAGCAGCCGCCTGCCTTCGTGGATGAGCGCCTCCCGCTCCAAGGGCACGCCCGAGCGCAGAAGCGCGGCTACGAGCCGATCGATCACACCCATTGCGTTTTCCAGACCATCCGCCAGGCCCGTATCCATCGATCGCCGGCCGGGAAGCTGCCGGACAGAAGCCTCGACCAGCACGTCGCATTGGGCACCGGCAGCACGAGACCAGAGACCCGCGTGTGCCTGGATCGGCTCATTCGCTGGTAGACGGTCAAACCCTGCGGGGCAGCAAACAGCTCGATGTCGAGTAGCGGGTGGACGGAGACGACTGGCGTGGGCACAAGGTCGGAAAGCTCGCCGGCCGACGTTGGAACGCGCAGTACCACTTGCGGCCACCCTGCGATCAACGCCTTGACCACTTCGAACGCGTCGGCGAGTCCTATCCCCCCGTTGGCGAGGACGGCGGCGCCGCGGCGAGTTGGTCTCAAGTCGCCGGCAGTCGGTCCCTGTTCCACCATCTCTGCCAGCGATCCAGATCCCCGATAGCGTGGACCGTCCGGATCGAGGTCGACGAGCAATCGAGTGGGTCCGCCGGCAGCCAAAAGACCCAGCGGTGCTACTGCCCCGAGCACGCCTCCTGTTGGGGTACTGACCGCCAAGATCGTCATCGCCAGCTTCCTCTCGTCGTGGAGGGGAAGTCCTGTGAACGTACGTCACCGGTGCGACACGATTCAAGGGGGTTGGGCGCGGACTTCGATGTCGGTGGCCCGTCGTACACTCAGGGGATGCAACAGGCCGCATTCTTCGATCTCGACAAGACCGTCATCGCCAAGTCGTCGACTTTGGCGTTCGGGAAACCGCTGTACAAGGCGGGTCTTCTCGGCCGCCGCAACCTCATGAAAGTGGGGATCGCACAGGCGTTCTACATCTTGTTCGGAGCCAACCAAGGCACCCTCGACAAGACACGGGATTCGATGCTGCGGCTCACTGCAGGCTGGCATCGGGGCGAGATCGAGGACCTCGTCGAGGAGACCCTCGAGCAGGTGGCGTCTCCCCTCGTGTATGCCGAAGCGTTGTTCCTCATCGACGAACACAAGCGGAACGGCCGCCGGGTGTTCCTCGTTTCTGCCAGCCCGCAGGAAATCGTTCGACCCATCGCCCGGTTCATCGGCGTCGATGAGGTCATCGCCACCCGCGTCGGCACCGACCATGACGGCCGGTTCAACGGCACGCTCGAGTTCTTCGCCCAAGGCGAGAGCAAGCGGACCGCAATCAATGAACTCGCTGAAGCCGACGGGCTCGACCTCGAAGGTTCGTTCGCCTATTCCGATTCCTATACGGACCTTCCGATGATGGAGGCCGTCGGTCACCCGGTCGCCGTCAACCCGGAGCGTGAACTGCGCAAGGTGGCGGAAGAGCGCCAATGGCCGATGCTCGAATTCCAACGACAGGTGAGCCTTCGCACCCGACTGGCGCAACCGGTCCCGATCATCTCGGGAGCTACCGCCATGGCAGGGATCGCGGGTGGCATCGCCCTCTGGCTCGTCAAGCGACGCAACGCGTAGGCCCGATGCCTAACTCGTTCGTCTACGGCGCTGCGACCTCGGCCTACCAGATCGAGGGCGCTCGCCACGCTGACGGCAAGGGCGAGTCGATTTGGGATCGGTTCGCTGACATCGGCCGGATGCCGGAGTCCGGCGACATCGCGTGCGACCACTACAACCGCTGGCGGGAAGACATCCAGCTGATGTCCGACCTCGGAGTCGACGCGTACCGCTTCTCGATCGCCTGGACTCGGGTCCTTCCCGACGGTCGCGGTGAAGTGAACCAGGCAGGTCTCGACTTCTACGATCGGCTCGTCGACGGGCTGCTCGACGCAGGCATCACGCCCTATCCGACTCTGTATCACTGGGACCTCCCTCAAGTACTCGAAGATGAAGGCGGATGGACGAATCGTGCAACGGTCGACGCCTTCGTTGAATACACCGAAGCTGTCGCCAGGCGTCTTGGTGACAGGGTCACCAACTGGATCACACACAACGAGCCGTGGGTCGCCGCGTATCTGGGACATCTCGAAGGCGTTTTTGCGCCGGGCCGCACCAGCTGGCCTGATGCCCTTGCGGCCAGCCATCACATCCTCCTGTCGCACGGCCGGGCGGTGCCGGTGCTGCAGGCCAACGGCGCCAAGGTGGGCATCGCTCTCGACTGCCGACCCGCCCGTCCTGCCTCCGACGACCCCAGAGCGGTCGCGGCCTCGAGACACTTCGATGGCTTCCGCAACAGATGGTTCTTCGATCCGGTGTTCGGCAAGGGGTATCCCGACGACATGATGAAGGCGTACCGCGATCGCGGACGTTTCGACGACACCATGCCGGCCGTCGAGGGACGAGACCTCGATGAGATCGCGGTTCCAATCGACTTCCTGGGTCTGAACTACTACACGTCGCTCGCTATCTCAGCGAGCGACGATCCCGAGGTGGAATTCACTCCGGTACAACCTGGACCAAACCCACCGACCGGATTCACGGAAATGGGTTGGGAGAACACGCCTGAGGCGCTCACGGACTACCTCGTCCATCTGAACGAGGAGTATCAGCCGGCGTCGGTCTTCATCACCGAGAACGGCGCCAGCTACGGAGACGGCGTCGGGCCGGACGGACGGGTTCACGACCAGCGACGGATCGATTACCTCGCCGCGCACATCGCTGCGACACACAACGCCCGCGATCGTGGCGTCCCGGTCGACGGATACTTCGTGTGGAGCCTGATGGACAACCTGGAGTGGGTGAAGGGTTACCGACAACGGTTCGGGCTCATCCATGTCGATCACGCCACCGGGACTCGCACCCCCAAAGACAGCTACCACTGGTATCGGGAGTTGCTCTCCTCGCGGTGAGGACCAGTTCGATCTCAGTGCATTGACATGCAGAACTCGTTGCCGTCCGGGTCTGCCATCACTCGCCAGGTGAAGTCGCCGACCGAGCGCTCCGCGACCCGTGACGCCCCGAGCGACAGCGCTTGCTGCTCCGCCTCGTCCAGGTTGTCGACTCCGAGGTCCACATGGAGTCTCCTGGGTCCAGGAGTCGGTTCCGAAACCTTTTGGAATGCCAACGACACGCCAAGATCCGGCTGAGGTTTCAACCAGATGAACCACTCGCCGCTCCGGTGATCGATGTCGACCCCGAGCAATTGGCCCCAAAATTCAGCCAACCTGTCGACGTCCGTGGTGTTCACCACGACCGAACTCATCGTGATCATCGG
>JABDJC010000145.1 GCA_013003395.1 Acidimicrobiia bacterium | reverse complement strand
GCCTACTTGGCAGCGCCGCTTCTTCAGCTGTCAGTTCGCGTCAGTCTCAGGGGCTGAATTCGAACACGACATTGGCCTTGGCGGCCTCGACATCGTCAGGCGAGTTGTTCTGGATGATCGTGATGAGCTGGGCTCCACAATCTCCGAAGTCGTCACAGGTGATCGGTCCGGTGATGCCGTCGATCGAGATGTCGTTCAGGTTGTCCCGAACGGCTTGACGGTCGACATACAACGTGCCGTCGATGTCAGTGGATGCGTCCTCGATGGCCTTGAGCAACATGGTCGTTGCGTCGTAGCTGTGTGCCCAGAAAGGAGCAGACGGTGCTTCACCGTATGCAGCTTCGTAGGCGGAGAGGAAGCCTTCACCATTGACATCGGTCAGGCTGTTCGTGTTTGCGCCGAAGCGGGTGTCAGGACCGGAGTGGTACCAGCCAGCAGCCTCTGGGATCTCGAGGAAGTTGTCCACGAGCGAAGCGTCGGCCCCGATCAGCGTCACCCCGTCGAGGCCGGCGACTCCGCCGATCTGCTGAGCAATGAAGTTGATCTCCGGCGGGAACGTCGGCGTGAACAACATGTCAGGACCGCCTGCAGCGATCTCGGTGAGCACTGCCGTCATGTCCGTGTCGCCCTTGTTGACTGCGGTGAACACGGAAACCGTTCCACCGAGCTCTTCGAACGCTGCCTGGAATGCCGAGGACAAACCGAAGGTGTACAAGTCACCGTCGTGAATGACGCCTGCATTACGCAAGCCGAGCTCGTTGTAGGCAAACTCTGCAACCGCACGACCCTGGAACAGGTCGTTGTGCGCGGTGCGGTAGTAGCCGACGTTGTAGTCGCTGGCTGCCGTGCCTGCGAGGTCTGACGTGAGCGCCGGCGACGTGTTCGATCCGGAGATCATGACGAGTCCGGCATCAGAGATCAGCGGCATGGCTGCACCTGCAGCGCCGGAACATGACGTTCCGATCACACCGAGAATCTGCGGGTCGGACACGATCGTCTGAGCGCCTGCCTGGCCACCGTCAGCTGAGCACAGGTCGTCGAGGCCGGTAGCCATCGAGACCGAGTGGCCCTTGATGTCGCCGTAGTCGGCAATCGCCAACTCGACGCCGCGCTGGTTGGGAATACCCAAGAACGAGACGTCGCCGGTGATCGCGTTGAACGAACGAATTTGTACTGATTCGCCATCTTCGATGACAACCTGGCCAAGCGGTCCAGCCGCTGGGGGTTCGGTGTCTGTACCGCCGCATGCTGCTGCGACGAGTGCGATGGCGAAGAGCACGGCGAAAATCCGTGTCTTTGTCATAGTGATTTTTCTCCTCCACGTGTTAAGCCCACACGGGCACGAGACCGCGAATGCGGTCTCGTTGGGGGAATTGTATGCAGCGGACGCGTGAAACGCGTAACCATCAGCTACCGACGGTCGCCACATACGGTGAAAACGACTGCTCAGCGGGGCTTTTCGGCCGACTCACGTCGTCTGTCCATCGAGGAATTCGTAAATCTCCGGAAGGTCGACGCCAGGAAACGTTCCGACCGGCAGGGCTGCGAGCACATGACTCTGGATGCGAGGAGACGGCCAAACCTGACCATCCCACCGCGCGGCGACCTCGGTGTTGGGACGGCGACAGCACTCGCCGTCCGGACACAGCGATACCGAATGGCGATCCGTCTGTCGACCCCGGAAGTACTTGGCCTCTTCGAATCTCGCTCCGACAGTCACGGCTGACAGCGGCGATCGGCCGGCTTCGACATGAGTGCCGCACCAGAACGTTCCGCTCGACGTGTCGGTGTATTGATAGTGAATGGAGAACTTGTCCTCTGACCGGAACGCCTGACGCGTTCCCCACTCCCGACACAGGCGCTGGCCCTCGATCGCTCCGTCGACGTCCGTCGGGAACGGCACATCGTTGTTCTCGTAGGCCTTCCAGATGACGCCTTGATCGTCCGATCGCACGAAGTGGGTTGGAAGGTCGAGGTGTTCGGTAGCAAGGTTCGTCAGCCGATGGCCGGCCATCTCGTACGAGACGAAGAACTGCTCCTGAAGGTCTTCCACCGAGACGTCCCGAGCGGCTTTGGCTGCGAGAAGCATGGGCACTGCGGCGGCCTCCGGCATGAGGATCGCGCCTGCGAAGTAATTCGCCTCGACCCGCTGTCTGAGGTAGTCGGCAAAGTCGACGGGATCTTCATGGCCAAGTGCGAAATGACCTATGGTCTGCATCACCACAGGGCGCGCCGCCATCGCCGAAAGCGCGTCGCGTTGGCGGATGTAGATCCTCCGGTTCTTCATGTCGGTCACCGATCGGACCGAGACCGGAACATCCGGCACCCGATGGACTCCGAATCCGTACAACGCGGCAATGTCGCCAAGTGCTCCCTCGTGCACCACCCCGCCCGTGTAGCCGACTCGATCGAGTGCGTCACGCGCCAGCGCTTCGATCTCATTGAAGTAGTTGCCGCGGGCTTTCATGTCTTCGCGCAGTGCGGCGTTGGCTGCTCGCGCTTCTTCAGGGGTGGCCGCGCGAATCGACGACACCCTCTTCACTTCCTCGAAGAGCGCAACAAGATGTTCGAGCGCGGTGTCAGGAAGCGATGTAGACGGTTTCAGATGGGGCAGTTGCAGCCGCCGGTACGCCGGATCGGTCTGCATTCTCTCCAACGCGATCTCGAGCCGCGCCCTCGCACTGGGTGCCTCTCCACTGACCAGCGCCGCAATGGTGGTGTCGAGCGCATTCGCGAGGTCCGCGATGAGCGACAGTTTCGGCTCGCGCTTGCCGTTCTCCAGCAGTGACAGATGGGGTCCAGGCTTGCCGACGATGGATCCGAGTTGGTCCAACGTCAGGCCTCGTTGCTTGCGTGCATGACGCAAGCGATGACCAAAAACCAGCGAATCGACCGAATCTGTTGCCAAAAGAATCTCCAGAGTGTCTCTATGACGCAAGATAGTCGATTCTTATCGCCCGGTGAGGTTGCGCGATCGGGGGTACGCGTCCGAAGCTGACGGCGAGGAGGAACACAACGATGAGCGAAACCGATCACGAAGACGAGGTGCTGAGCGATTCGGCAATCGAATTCCTCGGAGAACTCCACCGAAGGCACGCTGGCGATCGGCGCACCCTTCTCCGTCAGCGGGTGACGAGGAGGCAGGCTTCAGACGGGACCTTTGCGTTCCTTCCCGAAACCGTTCCGGTTCGTGACGGCGACTGGACGGTTGCTCAGTATCCCGTCGATCTGGCCGACCGCCGCTGCGAGATCACGGGCCCAACTGACCGCAAGATGATGATCAACGCCCTCAATTCCGGGGCGAAGGTCTTCATGGCCGACTTCGAGGACTCAACCGCACCGACGTGGGCAAACGTCATCGACGGCCAGCGCAATTGTCGTGATGCCGTGCAACGTACGCTCACCCACACCAATCCAGACGGCAAGCAGTACTCCCTCGACGATCACCTTGCGACGTTGGTCATCCGACCGCGCGGCTGGCACCTCGAAGAGACCCACCTCACGTTTGCCGGCGACCCGGCGTCGGCGAGCCTCGTCGACTTCGGCCTCTACATGTTCCACAACGCTCGAGCACTCATCGAGAGTGGTTCAGGTCCATATTTCTATCTTCCGAAGCTCGAGCATCATCTCGAGGCTCGGCTCTGGAACGACGTGTTCGTTTCCGCTCAGGAACT
>JABDJC010000114.1 GCA_013003395.1 Acidimicrobiia bacterium | reverse complement strand
TGGCCATCCTTTCCCGGGAGCCACGAAGCTATTCGACGCAACGATTGAAGGTCGCCGCGATCGAGGCTGGGCATCAGGTACGCATCCTCGACACGTTGCGTTTTGCCATTGACCTCAGTGGTGACGTACCGGACCTGCACTATTCCGGACGCCAGCTTTCCGACTATGACGCGGTGCTTCCGCGTATCGGTGCATCGATCACCTATTTCGGTACGGCAGTGGTTCGCCAGTTCGAACAGATGGACGTGTACACACCGAACTCCTCCGCCGGTATCCGCAACAGTCGGGACAAGTTGGCGGCCCACCAGATTCTCTCCCGGCACAAGATCGGCATGCCCGCGACGACCTTCGTCCGTGATCGGGCGGACATCATGGCCGCCATCGAACGAGTCGGCGGGGCGCCGGTCGTCATCAAACTGCTCGAGGGCACCCAGGGTGTTGGTGTCATGTTGGCGCCTGACTCGACGGTGGCTTCGGCCATCATCGAGACACTGCACGCAACAAAACAGAACGTCCTCGTGCAGGAATTTGTCGAAGAGAGTCGAGGACGAGACGTCCGGGCGCTCGTTGTCGGGGATCAGGTGATCGGCGCGATGCGACGCTCTTCCGGCGGAACCGACTTCCGATCGAATCTGCACCTCGGCGGCAAGTCAGAGGTGTATGACCTGCCGGAGGAGTTCAAAGAGGCGGCATTGCGATCCGCCCAGATCATGGGACTTCGAGTGGCCGGCGTCGACATGTTGGAGAGCCGTCGGGGACCACTCGTCATGGAAGTGAACTCCTCACCAGGTCTCAAGGGGATCGAAGGTGCAACCGGTCTCGACATCGCCCGTTCGATCATCGACTTTGTCGACAATCAGGTGGCGTTCCCGGAACTGGACGTTCGCCAACGGCTGTCGGTGAGTACCGCCTATGGCGTGGCTGAGCTGCTCGTACGAGAGGACGGCGCGTTCGTCGGCAACTCGATCCATGACTCCGGTCTGGAGGAGCGGGACATCAGGGTTCTGACCGTGCATCGGGGTACCAGCGTGATTCCGAATCCACGGCATCACTTCGAGCTCGAGGTGAATGACCGCCTGTTGTGTTTCGGCAAGCTCGAGGAGATGCGCAGCATGATTCCGGCCCGTCGTTCCCGACCAAAGCCGCGCCGAATTACCGAGGACCGCGAATCCGAATAGCCGCGGTCAGTACTTGGTGTCTTCGCCCAATGACCCCATCACAACCTTGTGGAAGGCCGTGGCCAAGGTGGGCAACAGTGCGGGGTCGATCAGATCAATGAAGTTCTCCCGGACATGCTCCACATGCACCGGTGCTGCCTTCTTGATGGTGTCGAGCCCCTCATCGGTCAGCACCGCCCACATGCCGCGAGCGTCGTCTTCACAGCGTTCCCGCTCCACGAGCCCGCGACTGGTCATGCGGTCGACGCGTTGGCTCAACCGGCTGCGCGAGTGCATCGTGCGCGAGCTGAGCTCGTTCATACGCAGTCGATGCTCTGGCGCTTCGCTCAGATGTACGAGTACCTCGTAGTCACTGAGCGGCAACCCCACGGTCTCGCGAAGCAGCGTGTCGACCTTGCCTTTGACGCCGGCGCTGACGGCAACGAATGATCGCCACGCTGCGGCCTCGTCCTCATTCAGCCACCGTTCGCCAGTCATGTTCTCCAGTGTACGGAGTAGCGTGCGACCTATGTCGGGTACGCGTGAAGTCGAGTGGAATGATCTTCGGCGACGGTTTATGTCGCCGCGAGAGGATCGACCGGACTCCAGCGCCAGTGGGGTACATCACCTGGCACTTCTCTCGAGTGATGTGGAACGAACCATCAACTTCTATCAAGGGGTGCTGGAGTTTCCCTTGGTTGATCTTTTTGAGAATCGAGACTCTGAAGGATCGACGCATTTCTTCTTCGATATCGGCAACGGCAATCTCTTGGCGTTCTTTGATTTTCCCAGCCTCGACCTTGGCGAGTACGCCGAGGTCCTTGGGAGCATGCATCACCTCGCAATTTCCGTGACGCCGGAAAAACAGGCACACCTTCGCCGCAATCTGGAGGCCGCAGGGGTGGAGATCGAGTTCGAACACCTGACGTCGGTGTATTTCTCCGGACCAGACGGTGAACGCCTCGAGCTGTTGGCTGAGCCGCTGAGGGAGATGTACGGCGAGCGGATCTAAGCTGGCCGCCATGGCCATCGGAAAACGTCGCAAAGCATTGGAATCTCTCGCCGGTTATCGACCGGGGAAGGCC
>JABDJC010000113.1 GCA_013003395.1 Acidimicrobiia bacterium | reverse complement strand
GATCCTCGTTTCGCACAGATCCCCTCCGGTAGGCTCGTCCTCCAACAGATTCGACAGGACGCGAAGTGGCTACAGGATACGTGAAGGTCTGCCTCCCGTCAGTCGAATCGACGCAGGACAGCGCATTTGACCGTTTTGCGGGTGTGCCGGCCGTCGTTGTAGCCGAACGACAGACACGGGGTCGGGGACGCACCGGGGCGACCTGGATTGAACCTGATCGAGCGATTTTCGTTTCGCTCGCATTCGTGCCGCCAGGAGACCCGGCCGGCTGGGCGGCGCTACCGCTCATCGGCGGTTTGGCCGCCGTCGACGCTCTCGATCACGACGGGCGATCCATTCGATTGAAGTGGCCCAACGATCTCGTGGTCGGCGACGACAAGGTTGGAGGTCTGCTGGTCGAGGTGCGCGGGGACGTGGTGGTCGCCGGTTGGGGCTGCAATCTGTATTGGGCCGAGGCCCCCGACGGCGCGTGCGCGCTGCTCCCGTCTGACCCGGGAAACGGCTACGCAATCGAGCGGGCGACAGCGTGGGCCGAGCTCCTGCTGGCGGCTGCGACACGCGGATTCGATGCGGCGGCCCGGCTTCGTTACGCCTCATTGAGTGCGACGGTTGGCCAGTCGATCACGTGGGAACCCAGCGGCGCAGGCATCGCAGAGGCAGTGGCCGAAGACGGTGGCCTCGTCGTTCGCACGTCGGAAGGAACCGCTGTGCTGCGTAGCGGAGCTGTACGCCACGTCCGTGCCGCTACGATGCCGCCGAGCGAGACGGAGAGCATGTGAGCGTCCTCAAAGGCGAGGGAACGGTCCCGATTCTGTTCGGTGCCACCACCATCGCAGCCGGAACACAAAACCATCACTCGTATCTGGCGCGTCCAGATCTGGCGGGGGAACACCCGACCGTGCTCATCATTCCTTCCGCGTGGGGGATCACGTCATCCGTCAAGGACCTGAGCCGCCGCTTGGCTCGTTGGGGCCTGGCCGTGATCGTGATGGATCCGTACCGCGACTCGCCGCCCGAACGAAGCGCACCGCGCGAGGTCGCGAACGCGGCGTTGGCCCGAGTGTCGAGAAAACGCATTCGGTCCGATGCGATCGATGTCGTGGACTTCGTGGCGAATCCGGCCGGATACTGGTCATCCGCAGAACACGGATTCGGTCTGCTCGGCATCGGCGGTGGAGGACCTGTGGCGGTAGAACTCGCAGCGTCGCGAGGTGACGTCGACGGGCTTGCACTGCTGTACGGGGAACTCGACGATGAAACGACCGCGTCCTTGGCAAAGGTGTCCGCGCCGATATTGGGCTTGTACGGAAAATCTGACGAGGTGGTCAGCGGAGAGCAGCGTTTGGCGGCACGCGATCGGGCTCCGCATGCTGAATGGGTGGAGTACGAAGGCCCGGGCCACGATTTTCTCGATGACCACCTCGACGACTACGACGATGTCGCTGCGGCCGACTCCATAGAACGATTGGTTACGTTCTTCGAGAAGAACCTGCCCTGAGCCGAGCGCCTCAGAACGGAGTGTCGTCGAAACCTTGGGTGACGGCCCCGGCATGGTCCGGACAAGTGGCAGGCATCGTAGGAAGCGTCGCAAACAGCTGAGCTGGTGTCTCGTCCACTCCCAACCACACCGCCATGATTTCCCCGTTTTGCGTGATTCTCACGAGACAGGCGTCTCCTGAAGCGCCGATGAGAATTGCCACACCACGCTCCCCACCCGGATCGAGTGACAGACCAGGGTCCAAGCCGGCGATGTCAGCCGCCAGCGTCGAGTAGTCACCAGAAGTGACCAACAGCGACCGAGAGGTCAAGGCGGCCGAGCGGAGTTCATCAGCGGCGGCCGACCTGCGCGCCCTGCTCTCGAATCCCATGAAGGACACAATGGACAGCGCGAGCAGGACGGCGGCAATCAATACCACCACCAGCAGCTCAATCAAGGTGAATCCATCATCGTCCCGCATCATCACCTATGGATCGGCACCGTGGTAACGATCTTGAGACCTGCAACACGCTGTCGGTAACTGCGCTCTGAGCTGCGGAAAGGTGGTCGGGGGTGCAGTCCGAGGTAGCCTGCCGCCGATCTCGGGGAGCATTTTGAGCATCAGACAAGCGGTATTGATCGTCGGTGGAAGTGGCACGCGTCTATGGCCTCTCACTCACACGATGCCGAAACCATTGCTGCCAGTGGCCGGCGTCCCGTTTGTCCAGCACCAGATCGACGCCTTACGAACAGCTGGCATCGACAGGATCGCATTGGCCGTCGGAGCCGGCGACGTCGACCGCTGGACACCCTTCGCCCGCAAAGTGGACGCGGAGCTCTTCGTCGAGGAGCAACCGCTGGACACCGCGGGTGGGATCCGCGCCAACGTGGACGCTCTCGATGATCGCTTCTTGGCGCTCAATGGCGACGTGATGTTCCAGACGCCGATCGCGTCGTTCCTCGATGGACTTCCCGAAGTCGACGGTGTCCTAGCTCTCGTAGAAGTCGAGGATCCTTCCGCCTACGGCGTTGTCGTCACCGACGAATTCGGCGCCGTCAGTCGTTTCGTTGAGAAACCGCCGCCTGGGACGGCGCCGGCCAACACGGTGAGCGCAGGCATGTACGCCCTCACCAAGGCTGCAATCGCAGCCCATCCCCTGGGCAGGCTTTCCTTCGAACGGACCATCTTTCCGGATCTCGCGGATCGAGGGCGACTGGCGGGTCGGGTCGTGCATGGCCGGTGGCTCGACATCGGCCTCCCCGAGCTCTACATCGAGACCAACGGAGTGATGCTCGGACGTCATGTCGCAGATGCGACAGCGGACGTTCGGGGCGAACTCGCAGGCGAATGGTCGTATTGCGGTCCACGCAGCACTGTAGAAACGGCCGCTCGTGTCGATGAATCAATCGTGCTCGACGATGCGACCATCGGCGAGCACGTTCACCTTCGGCGATCGGTCATAGGCTGGGGAGCGTCTATCGGTTCTCACGTCCACCTTCGAGATGTCGTGGTGGGCGAAGGAGCGAAGATTGCAGACGGCGCCATCGTGCCGCCCGGAAGCAGGATCGGTCCTGACGAGACATGGTCAGATTTGGCAGGAGAGGACAGAACGTGATCGGCAAAGCAGTGGTGACCGGGGGTGCGGGTTTCATTGGATCAGCGCTGGTCGATCGGATCGTCGACGACGGCGGCAAGGTCCTGGTGGTGGACGATCTGTCGAAGGGGAAACTCGACAACCTCGCGCAGGCCAGAGCGCAGAAGGGAATCGTCTTCCATCAAGTCGACATCCAGGCACCTGAACTCCGAGAACTCTTCGGCCGATTCGAGCCGGAGGTCGTGTTTCATCTGGCGGCACAAGCGAGCGTGACGAGTTCGGTTGAAGACCCGGTCCACGATGCCGCCGTGAACGTTCTCGGAACGGTGAACGTGTTGGCAGCGGCGCGTGACGCCGGCGCCGAACGAGTCGTGTTCACCTCGTCTGGGGGAGCGATTTACGGCGAACCTGCCGTGGTCCCCGCGGATGAGAAAACCGAGCGCAAGCCCGACTCGCCCTACGGCGTGTCGAAACTCGTCGCAGAGGACTACTTCCGCTACTTCAAATCCGCCTACGGGCTCGACTACAGCCTTTGCGCACTTGCCAACGTGTACGGCCCGCGGCAGGACTCGTCAGGCGAGGGTGGCGTCGTTGCGATCTTCACCGAAATGATGTTGCGTCGAGAGACGCCGACGATCTTTGGTGACGGCAGCCAGACACGAGATTTCGTCTACGTCGAAGATGTCGTCGACGCCCTCATGCGGGGCGCCGAGACCGGCGGTGGTGCGTTCTTGAACATCGGCACCGGGGTCGAGACCAGCGTGTTGGATCTCTACACGACACTCGCCGAACTGGCCGGCTTCGATCGCGAGCCCCGATTCGGTACCGCTCGCCAAGGCGACATTCTCCGTTCGGCGGTGGACTCATCCGCAGCGAAGGCGCACATGGGTTGGGAAGCGTGGACGTCACTCACCGAAGGCCTGGCTCGCACGGTCCTGTCGTTCAAGCGCTGAGCGCTCAACCCTCGAGTTCGTCGACCGTTTTCGGCCAGTCGTCCTTGAGAAGCCGTGACAGCGATCGATCTGCCAAGATCCGCCCTCCGGTCTGACAGGTTGCGCAATAATTCGTCTCGCGTGACGCGTAGACAATGCGTTGAATCGGTGAGTCACACACCGGGCATGGCTCCCCGAACTTTCCGTGAACCGCCATCTTCGGATGGAACGCCGTGACCTTCTTCGGGAAGTCGTCGCCGGTCTCGTCGATTCGGATGGTTCGCCACTCGTCGAGCACCGCCCGGGTCGCGTCGAACAGGTCGCGTTCGGCCTCCTCGCTCAGTCGGTCGCTCATCTGGAGCGGAGACAACCCTGCACGGTGGAGAATCTCGTCGGCAAAAGCGCCGCCGATGCCGCTGAACAAATGGGCGTCCGTGAGCGTCCGCTTGAGCGTGTGACGCTCCTTCTTGAGAGCGGCGGAGAACGCTTCGAGTGTTGCCGTCTCCAACTCCATGCCACCTGGATCCAACGCCGCAACCGCTTCGGAGCCTCTGACGACGTGGAGTGAGGCGCGGCGCTTTGTGCCCTGTTCGGTGAGGGTCAACGTGCCGTCGTCGAAGTCGAAGGCGGCAAGTCCAACCTTGCCAGGAACCTTGGCACCGGGTGCTCTCCACTGGAGCCTGCCGGCAACCATCAGGTGGAGGACGAGATGCAGATCGTCGCTGAGCGAGAAGACGATCCGCTTTCCCATTCGGCTCAGGCTCTCGACAGAGTGGCCGATTGCCGCGTCGATCGGTGGATCGTATGTACGCAACAACGAGAAGCTCTTGACCGTGATGTTGCGGATCGTTTTCCCAACGACTCGCGAGCGGAGAGCGACGATATAGGCCTCGATCTCAGGGAGCTCAGGCACCTCAGGGCACGTATTGCTGCTGGATTTGTACCGCCTCGCCACCGTCGATCAGCAGCCAGTACGGCTCCGCCGGCAGGTTGCCGTAGTACCCGGTCGACGCGGCCCCACCGAGGAAGGAGACGAACGACTCGTAGGACACTGGAACGGCTTCGATCGCCGAGTCGAACAAGACAACGAAAGGATCTGCGACGAGCGGAACCTCGATCGCCTCGAGCGGATCTTCGTCGAAGATGTAGAAGCCGCCCGGCAGTGTCGAACCCTCCTCGATGACGCCATCCGCAATGGCCGCGGCGTCTGCCTCGGCGCCGTACAAGATCGTCACTTCGTTGAATTGCAGCGTCCCTGGCGTCTCTCCAAGAGTCACGTAACCGAGACGTTCCTCGCCGTTGGGATGATGGAAGACGACCTTTTGGATCGTGGCTTCGCCCCCGCTGGCGTTGGAGACCCGAACCGTGATCTCGTTGCGCCCTGGCTCGAGCGCCACGCCCGCCTCCCAGTACTGCCCACCATCGATTTCTATCACCTCGGTCCCGACCGTGACCGTCGTACCCGGCTCGGCGAAACCGAAGAGCGCGGCGAAATTCTCGACGATGTGGATGCCGTCGATGGGATTCTCGACGATCGCCACCGGCGTGCGCACCTCGGTCAGGTAGCCGTCAGTGATGAGCCACTGCTCAGACGTTTGTTCGAGCGTTATGGGGATGAACAACAGTTCTCCCGTATCTGAAACGATGCCAACTTCGCCGACGAAAGACGTGCCGGTCGGACTACCTTCGATCAGGGCCACCGACTGCGGAGGGTCGTACCAGACGCCGGGCCACGAACAGGTCGGTTCATCGAAGCAACGGAGAATCTCGGACTCGAGCATCCGCTGTTGCACCACCAGCGCAATGGCCGAAGTGTCGCCGTATGTCGCGTCCATGGCCTCGCGTTGCGCCTCGACGAGACCCACTCGGACGTTGGGGTCCCACTTCTGGCGTACTTCATAGGTGCCGAGTGGTGTGCCGTAGGTGATCATCGCCGTCAGTATCTGAGCGTTCCACTGGCCTCCCTGTGCGAGTGCATCGATCACCGCTTCCCGGATCGCCTCGTTGCCGAGGAGAAGCCATTCGGCGGTAGCAAGTCCGAATCGGTGCCCGCCGGCGCGCTCCAGCGCGTCACGCAGCTCGTCGGCGTTGCCGGTCAGAGGATTGAACTCGAAGAGAAACGCGAGCGCAGCACCGGCATCCTCGAACGTCTGCGGTGGGGAAGTGGTCGGTATCGAGATGCCCGCGGTGAAGCTGGTGGTGGTTGTGGCCTCCGTCGACGTTGGTGCAGCAGTTGTGGTGTCCTCGGTGGAACCGCTGCACGCGGCGACAACCATGGAAAGCACTACGAGTAGGCGAGCGAGCTTCATCAGCAGAGACTATCGCTCATCGGAACATGTCTTCGGACGCGGTTCGCACCAGGTCGCGCGCTCGGCCCTCGACCGCGGGCAAGTCGAGTCCTCTGACGATCGCTACCGGAATCCCGCTCGCCTTACCCATCGCTAGATCGGCCGCTGCCGCGATTTCGTCGGCGACGGCGACTTCGGTCACCTCGAGGACCCGCCCCTGCATGTCTCTCCCGCCTCTGAGGTCGAGGATCGCCGGGATGCCGGACACGCCGATCGCGACGTCGCACAGCCCTCGGCGCCATGCCCGTCCGAACGTGTCGGTGATGACGACGCCAATCGCAACGTCGTGGTCGCGCTGGAGCCGCAGCCGGATCCTATGAGCTGAAGCATCCGGGTCATCGGGCAGCAAGACCGCCCAGCCCTGCGGGACATTCGACCGATCGACGGCAGCGTTCGCACAGATGAACCCGTGGCGAGTCTTGGTGATCACGAGATCGCCTCTCCGCCTGAGTATCTCGACAGCCTCACCTGCAACGAGCGCTCGATAGGCCTCCTCGGACTCGATCGTGCGGACCTGACCTTCCGCTTTGGACACGATCTTGTGTGTGACCACGACGACGTCTCGATCGCGGAGTCCAACATTCATCGCGGCCAGCGCGCTCGTTATCACCGACGCAATGTCGTCGGTGTCCGTGACTTCGCCGATACCTACCACCGGCACGATCTCAACGCTCATGTCCGCCACTCCAGTATCTCGGTTGCCAGTCTTGCGGCGTCGTTTGGCGAGGCAACTCTCGTGTCGGCGACCAGTACCGGCAAACCGAGTGTGTCCGCGTCGACGGCGTCACCCGTGTCGACGATCAAGCCGTCGATCATCCCTCGATACGATTCCACCACTCCTCGGTTTCCTTCCTGAAGTCCCAGCGAGGCCATCACTTCGGCTGCGGGACCCTTCAACGCTCTGCCCCCGAACAACGGACTCACCGCGACCACGTTGGGGTGGTCGGCGACGGCGGTCGTGATCGCCGGGATCGCGAGCATCGGCCAGATCGACAGCGGGGGATTCGATGGGGCAATCACGACGAGTTCAGCGCTGGTCAGCGCCTCGATGACGCCAGGGGCGACCTCAGCTGTCGCAGCGCCGGCGAAGTCGAGTTCTTGGACCCGGTCCTGGTGCTGTCGGATGACGAAGTACTCCTGAAAATCGAGCCAACCGTCTGTGGTCCTCACTCGAGTGCGCACAGGGTCGTCGGTGACCGGAAGGACCGTCGATCGGACGCCGAAGGCCTTGGTGAAGTCCCGAGTGATGGTCGAGAGCGGAACGCCTTCGGCCAGCGCAGCCGAGCGTTTCATGCACGTGGCGAGGTCGAGGTCGCCGATACGAAATGTCGTATCGACTCCCAAGTTCGCAAGTTCGTTCATCACATGGAATGTGTCGTTTCGCCGACCCCAACCAAGCTCACCCTCGATTCCAGCGAGGGTGTACATCACCGTGTCGAGGTCGGCAGAGACATGAACGCCATGAATTCGCGCGTCGTCGCCTACATTCACCACAACGGTGGCGTCGACAGCAATGCCATCGAAGCCTCTTGCCATCCGCGCGCCACCAACCCCACCAGAGAGGACGACGACTGACGCTTTGCGGTAGTTCGTCATCGAACCCAGAATGCTCCCCACATGACTTCCGCTTCCGTTGTTGGCCAGATGACACCGAGCGTCGCCGTCGCCGTACTCGTGGGCGACACCGCGGCGTTGCTCGACACGCTAGAGGCGGTGAGCCGCCAAGTGTACGAGCCGACCCGTCGGTTCATCGTGGGCGGCGCGGCAGCTGCGCGGACCGCCGCCGAGGCAGCCGGCGTCGAGTGGTCGCCGTCTGCGGCGACGCTCATCGAGCAGCTCGAAACCAGAATCGACTTCGTTTGGTTCGTGCGCTCAGGGGTGGTGCCGCGGCCCGACGCACTGAAGTCTCTGGTCCTCGAGACAGAACGATCCGGTGCCGCTGTTGCAGGCTCGAAGCTGCTGCGGTCCGACGATCCGGACGAACTTCTCTCGGTGGGTTGGGCGACTGACGTGTACGGCACCACCTACATAGGTCTCGATGACGGAGAAGTCGACCAAGGTCAATACGACGTCGTGCGTGACGTTGCAGCGGTGCCGGGCACGTCACTCCTCATTCGGCGAGACCTCGCACACGGAATCGGCGGGATCGACGCCAAGCTGGCGCCGGCGCCGGCGGCCATCGATCTCTGCCAGCGCGCTCGGCTGCGAGGAGCTCGTGTAGTCGTCGTTCCGTCGTCAGAGGTGCTCGTGCCCGATGACGAACGAATCACCCCCCTTTGGCGGGACGAAGCCGGCCGTATCCGGGCGATGCTGAAGTCGTACAGCTTTCTCACGCTCATGTGGGCGCTTCCGGCGCGGATGCTCATCGGCCTCATCGAGGCGGTTGTCGCTCCTCTTGTTGGCCGGTGGACGTTGTTTGCGTTCGTGCGGGCGTGGCTGTGGAACCTCCTGCACCTCCCTTCGACCTTCATCGCACGTCGTGCGTCTCGGGTCGGCACCGTTGTCGGCGACGCCGAATTGTTCCGCTATCAACTTCGGGGTTCGGCGAGTCTCAAGTCGCTCAGCAGCGAACTCGCCGGCCGGTTCAGAGAACGGCTCCCCGGTGATACGACGACCAGCCTCCTCGAACTGACCGAAGAGCTCCGCAGGCCGGCCTTTCTGTCAGGTGTTCTGGTGATACTTGCGACGATCTTCGGAACCAGAGTCATCTGGCGCTCGGGCCTTCCGGCCTCTGGCTACCTTCTCCCACTACCGGAGTCCGCAACCGCTGCCCTTGGGTCGTACGCTGGTGGGTGGAACCCTGCCGGCTTCGGCGGTGGCCCACTCCCTCCGCTCGTGGGCTCGTCTGCCCTGGTGCAGCTGCTCCTCGGAGATCGCGCGGCACTCGCCGTTGCCGTGCTTACCATCGGCGCAGTGCTCTTTGGAGTGTGGGGTGCGATTCGGCTCTTTCGTTCTTGGGATCTTCGATTGGGTCCGGCCGTAGCCGGTGGCCTCGTTTTCGTAGCTGGACCGGCGTCGGCCGCATTGAGTAGAGGGACGCATTGGGGTGCCTTCGTCGCCTTGGGGCTCGTACCTTGGGCCATCCGAGGTGCCACGACACGATGGCCCGACCAGTGGCAGCGGCGCCTCAGTCACGTCTCGGGACTCGCCCTGATCATCGGCGTCCTCGCCACGTTTGAACCGTTGCTGCTGCCAATGGCTCTCGGAGGTGCGATCTTGTGGATCATGTTCGGTGATGCCGGCTCGTGGCGCACCGTCGTTGCCGCCGCAATCAGCACACTCGCCGGGTCACTGCTGATCCTTCCATGGGTGGTCGGCGCGAACTTCGCCCAGTACATCGATGGTTCAGTCTTCTGGGAGCCCAATTGGGCGCTCGTCGGTGCAGGCGTTGCCGCCGGCCTCGTGACGCTTGCCTTCGCCGAGGCCCGCCCCAGTCGGGTGGCGGGTTGGGGTCTGGTCATGGTTGGTATCGGCGGATTGCTGGCGCGATCGGCAGACACCGGCAGACCGATTCTCGCCACGGGCCTCGTGATCGCGGCGCTCGGATCCGCGGCCATCGTGGCTGCAGCATTCGACGCCGTAGCCGCGGGTAGTGGAGCCCGCCGATTTGTAGTGGGCTTTGGTGCTCTGGGTGCCGCCTTCCTCGTCATGTCGACCGTGTGGCCGATGTTCCCCGGCCGAGCGGGTTTCCCGGCGGTTGCCGACTCGAGACTGCTGGAGTTGGGATCACTCGGCGATGCTCCGGTTCGAGCGTTGTTGTTCGGGCCGCCTGACCGTTTGCCAGGTGACGAACGAGACATCGATGGAGCGACGTACCGAGTGATCTCCGTTCCGGAGCCTGGAATGTGGGAGTTGTGGTTGAGCCCACCCAAGGCAGCGGACCTTGCGCTCGAAGACGTCTTGAAGCGCTTGACCGGCGGCGAAACGCTGCGCTTGGGTGAGGAGCTCGCTGGATTCGGAATCGGTTGGGTGATCGTCGTGGGGGACAGCCCGTTTGCCCCGCTTCTCGAAGGCCAGCTCGACTTGATCCGCCTCGGTCGAGCTGATCCGACGTACCGCAGTGAGGTTGAAACGGTGGCGCGAGCGCTTGGGAGCGACGGCGCGACGTGGACGTGGGAGGGGGCCGGCTACCGCGGCGAACCGACGGACACCGTGCGGCTGGCCGAGAATCCCGATGACCGCTTCGGGCCAGAGCCCTGGACCACCGACGGTTGGGCAAACGTCGTGAGCGGCGAAACCGGAATGACCACGTATACAGCCGATGGATCGATCCGAAACGCAGCGCGGATTGCGTTGGTGTCTGGCGTTCTGATGATGGGCTTGTGGCTGTTCGGGCGGGTGCGGTCCTGATGCGAGCCAAAGACGCCGGACGCAGAATTGGTGCAGCGGTCGTAGCAAGTGCCCTCGTGGCGGCGGCGACGCTTGCTACACCACCCGCAGACCCGGTCCCACCCGTCTTTGCGCTCCCAGAGCTGTCAAGTGACGTTGCCGGAGAGGCGCAGTCGATCTGGTATTGCCCGTGGGCCGAAGCAGGCGCCGAGCGCGACACGGTCATTTCGATGGCTTCGCTCGGGGCAGCTGATGCCGTGATGACCATTCCGAACCCGTCACCCGCGGATGAAGCAGACACGGCTGAGCTCCAGCTCGGCACCTTGTCGGCCTTCGACGTCGAGTTGGGCGAGGTGGTGCGCCGCGGCCAGGCGCCGATGTTCGTGGAGTTCGCCGGTGGTCCAGCGATGGTCTCGACCCTCATGCGCAGCAACACGTTGTTGTCTGGCGACCGCTGCGTCGCGTCGGCCCCGAAGGTCTGGTACCTCACCGGCGGAACGACCCGTAGTGGGATCCAGCTGACTCTCAGGCTGTTCAATCCTTTCCCGGAGAACGCAAGAGTGCTTGTGAGCGGTTCGAGCGAGTTCGGCAACGAGCCGATCCCGGGCGGCTCGCTGGATGTGCCCGCTCGGTCGTGGCGTGACATCCCGCTGTCACAAGAGGTGCCCTTCCTGGACGAACTATCCGTGACCGTGTCGAGCGAAACCGGTCTCGTGCTCCCCACCATGGTGATGGCCAATGGCACCGACGAAGCCACCTGGCCCGGCACCCCTCTCTCGGAAACCTGGTACTTCCCGGTCGGCGGTGTCGAGGGTGTCGAGTCCGAGCTCGTCATCACCAATCCGGGAGATGCACCGCTCACGCTCGATGTCGAGGTGTTCACCAGCGAAGGGCCGGTCCCTGGAACCTCGATGACGCTCGAACCTGGTGGACCGCGTCGGATCGCCCTGAGCGAGATCGCGAGCGGGGCATTCGGGATCTCGGTGACGAGTTCCGGTCGAACCGCGGCAGTGGTCATAGCGTCCGAGGTCGTGGTTGAAGAGGAGTTGGGGGGCGGCGAAGGCGAAGCTCCACCGGAGGAGTCCGGTCCGTTGGGTGGCAAGCTCGCCGGGACGGTTGGTCGGAATTCGCCGGCGACGCGCTGGCTTGTTGCAGGAACAGGCAACGTCTCGATCACGTCGACCGTGTGGTTGATGAACACCGGCCTGCAGCCGGCAACCGTCACCATGCAGCCGTTGAGTGGACGCGGTGAAGAGGCCGAGGAGATCATCGTCGGGGACGGCGAGCTGATTCGATATCCGTCCCAAGACGGACTCGGCTACTTCATCGAGGCTTCCCAACCGATCTCCGTTGCGTGGACGGCAAGCTCAGCGCTCGGGCTCGCATTCATCGCGGGGGTGGCGGTTGAGTGATCCGCTCGTTCGGCTCGGCGCGGTGGCGCTGTTGGTGCTGGTCGCCCTGGCCGTCGGTCGATGGCGGAGCCGGTCGGTCGGCGGCGGCCACCCCTTCGTCGATCTGTCGGGGCTGGATCTACCCAACGGCATCGTCATATTCACGTCGACCGACTGCGCCAAGTGCAAAGACGCTGTGGCTGTTCTGAAGGGGATCAGCGCGCCGGTCAGAGAAGTCGCATGGGAGTTGGAACCGGGCGTGCAGCAGCAGGCTTCGGTTGAGTCGGTGCCGCTCACGGTGGTTCGCGACAAAGACGGCTCGACGGTTGCGCAGTTCACCGGTGTTCCATCGTCCGTCAGGTTGCGGCGCGCCGTCAAGCGGGCAGGTTGGTGAAATCCTTGGAGCACTCACCGCCGCCGCCTACCGTGCCATCCATGAAGATCTTCTGCTCCAAATGCAGCTCACTCGCCGCCGTGGTCATGGCGTACGACTACACCGAGCGCCGAGTGTGGCTAGACGACATGGACAGCGAGTTCGTTTCCGTCCATGGGTATCCGATGTGCGACAAACACGCCAGCCGCCTGACGCCTCCGGTCTCGTGGACATTGACGGACCGCCGCAATCTCGTCCGGCCGCTCTTTCCCGAAGCGATCCAGCCAACGCGACAAGCGGTCTGATTCACAGTGTCAATCGACCGTGATGTGCTCGAGGCAGTCAGGGAGATGGATGAACACGAGCTGAGGCGCGTGTTGATGCTCGCCCAAGCCCGTCTCGAGAACGTCGGAGTGCAGGTAGGCGAGCAAGCGCCGGAAGTGCGCTTTCGCCAACAAGAGGTCCGCTGCGGCAAGTCATCGTGCACTCGTTGCCCTCACGGTCCGTATTGGTACGCATACTGGACCGAGGACGGGAAACGGCGCAGCAGATATCTGGGCAAGCTCGACGAACCTCCCGCTTCTCTGAGCACCGAATCGGCCACCTACGGTGGTCTCTCCTCGAGTTTGTAGTAACATCCTCCGATGCCTCGTTCTACAACGCCAACCATGCAGTGCAGCACATGCGGAGCCAACTCGGTCATCGAGATCGAGTTGACCCTCGCGAACGACACCACCGTGAACTTCTGTTCATGTCACAAGTGCGAAACGCAGTGGTGGAATCGTGATGGCGAATCCCTCGAGCTGAACGCAGTGCTCGACCTCGCTCGCAAGCCGAATTCCTGAATCCGGCTACATTCCTGTCGTGGCTTCCACGGTCCTGACCGCTGACGAACCCGTAGCGGCACCTCTTCGCACTCGAATAACACTGCCCGACTCCAGGCTGTTCGCCTACAGCCTCGTCGGTGCGGTCTCTTTGTTGATGTTCGTGGTCGTGTCCGGGTCGATCGAAGTCTTCAGGCCCCAGGGGAGTTTTCCATTCTTCTCGGCCGATTTCGACTGGCCGGCACTGTTCACCGCCAACACCCCTACGGGCGGCGACTCTGGGGCACACGTCTTCTTGCCTGCCGAACTCCGAGACAACCTGCTCACCAAGGGACGCATCCTTGGATGGAGCAACGACTGGTACGCCGGGTTCCCTGTGCTGTATTTCTACTTCCCACTGCCGGCCCTGGTGACGGTCCTGCTCGACGTCGTGATTCCTTATGGCGTCTCGTTCAAAATCGTCCAGATCGCGGGGCTGGTCGCGTCTCCCTGGGCCGTGTACTACTTCGTGCGGTCGCTTGGCTTTCACCGGCTGATCGCTGCAGTGGGAGCGGTCGGAGGCTCTCTGATGCTGTTCATGGAGAGCTATTCGATCTTCGGTGCCAACGTGAAGTCGACGCTTGCCGGTGAGTTCTCGTTCTCTTGGTCGTTTGTCTTCTCGCTGCTGTTCCTCGGGATGATCTCGAACCGTCGCAAGGAAGGGTTCACCCCGGGGCCGGGTGTTCTGCTGGCGTTTGCCGCTCTGAGTCACCTCGTCACCACCGCCGTCGTCGTCATTGCCTCGCTGGTGTTTCTCGGCACTCGCATGGGGCGGCGCGCGGTGATCGGATCGTGGATTCTCGGGTTTGCCATTACCGCGTTCTGGTCGATCCCGCTGCTCGTGAGACTGGGGCAGGGGTTCACAACAGACATGGGATGGTCCCCGGTTGAGGGCATCCTCGGTGAACCGTTCCCAGGAACGGTGGCGACTCCGTTCCCCGACGAGATCATTCCGTACGTCGCGCTTGCGTTCATCGGTTTGATCTGGTCGCTCATGCGGCGGGAGCGCATCGCGAGCTTGCTGGTGCTCACCTTTGTCGGGGTTGGTGGCTACTTCTTGATTCCGCTCACGCCGGAAACCATCGTGTACAACGCTCGGCTCCTGCCGTTCTGGTATTTCGGCCTCTTGACCTTTGCCGGGCTCGGTGTCGGGTTCGCGTTGGACGCCTTGCTGCGGTGGCTTCCGAACCGCCAGCGCGCCGTGGCCTTCGGCGCCGGCGCCGTGGGCGTGCTGTTCGTCGGCGTGATCGTCATCGGGATGCATGATCTCCCCGGCTGGGTGCGGTGGAACTTCACCGGATATGAGGGCAAGTCGGTGTTCAACGAATACGAAACCCTCATCGAGACGGTCGACGCACTCCCCGGGGGGCGAGTGATGTGGGAAGTCAACAGCGATCAGAATCGTTACGGAACACCGATGGCGCTGATGCTCTTGCCGTACTGGAGTGAAGACCACCCGTCGATGGAAGGTGTGTTCTTCGAGTCGTCGATCACGACTCCGTTCCATTTCCTCAATGCCTCGGAGGTGAGTTACCGTCCGTCGAATCCGGTGCGCGGCCTCGACTATCGCGGGCTGGATTTCGCCAGGGCAGAAGCACACCTTCCCGTGTACGGCATCGAATACTACGTGTCCTTCACTCAGGAAACTGCCGATGCTGCCCGCGCTCAAGGCTGGCAGGAGCTGGCCAATCCTGAGCCGTGGACGGTGTTCGCTGCTCCGGAGAGTCAGCTCGTCGACGTAGCCACCCACGAGGTCGTGGTCTGGGACGGCGAGGCCGAATTCCGAGAGATCGCCTTGTCGTGGTACGACGACGTCGACATGCTCGACCGCTGGTTGTTGGCAGATGGCCCTGACGAGTTCGCCCGTGTCGGCGACCTCGTCGAGCTGGAGAACTCGGAAGCCATCGCGACCAGCGGGTCAGTCACCAACATCGAGATCGAAGACGACCGACTCTCGTTCGACACCGATGCGATTGGCGTACCCCACCTGGTGAAGATCTCGCACTTTCCGAACTGGAGAGTCACTGGAGCGGAGGGTCCGTACCGAGCTGCGCCGTCGTTGATGGTGGTGATACCGACGGACAGCCACGTCGAGTTGTCGTTCGGGTATACCGCAGACGAATACCTAGGCCTCGTGCTCACGTTCGGAGCGCTCGTGTTTCTCGCGACGACAGCTGTGATTCGTAGGCGAAGCGCTTGAAGAACTACATGAAGTCGCTCGTCACGGGTGAAGGCCTGACGCAGCTCGTCAAGGTCGGCGTGATCGGGGTGTTGAACACGGTTGTCCACTTCGCGATTCTCAATGTGCTGTTCGCTGTGGTCGGATGGTCCGGCAACTGGTCTACTGCAGTTGCCTTTGTGGTGGCGACCCTCGGCTCGTACTTCATGAATCGACATTGGACCTTCGCCATCAAGCACGGCCACGGGCTCTTCCGAGAATCGGTCATGTTCTTCGGAGTGAACCTGGCGTCTCTCGGCGTGACGCTGGTAGCCGTCGAGCTCGTAGACGCCTGGTTCGGACCGCTCGACACGCTGCTGCTGAATCTTGCGAACCTGTCCGCGGTGGGCATCGTGCTCATCCCGAAATTCGCGTCGTATCGCGATCTCGTGTTTCGAAAATCCAGAGCCATCCAGGCCCGGAGCCTCGAGACCCCGGTCGAGTGAAGCGCGGCTACTTGCCGCGAACGCTCCAAACGAATATCCGAAGGGTGTCTCGACCCATCTCCCACAACGTCCCGAGGTGCAGAGGGGCAGATGATGCGTCGAGCCTGAGGTCGACAGGCACTTCGGCCAACGTGAATCCAGCGCGTTTGGCGCGGACGAGCAGCTCGAGGTCGAAGGCGTATCGAACGATACGAACGTCGTCGAAGACTTCTTCAAGAACAGGCCGACGCATCACCTTGAGACCCGTCTGCGTTTCGGAAACCGGCAATCGAAACAACACCTTCGACACCAGGGAGAAGACTCGCGAAAGCATTCGGCGTTTGGTTGGGTAGTGACCGGCGAGCATTGCGGCCGACTTGGACCCCACGAGGACATCGTCTGACCCTGCGGCGAGGCGCTCGACAAGTCCCGGGACTTGTTCCACGGGAAGGTCCAGATCGCCGTCCAAGAACACGATCACCTCACCATGGGAGAGCCCGAAGCCTCGGCGGAGCGCTTCACCCTTGCCGCGGTTTGTCTCGTTGCGGGCGATCTCGAGCGCGACGTCTTCGCGTTTGGCACGCTCCATCTCGGAGAATGTCGTATCGGACGAGCCGTCGTCCACGACGATGATCTCGACGTCGCGTCCGAGCACTCGACGTGCGCTGATCAGATTGTCGTAGATGGTGGCACCGAGCTGGTAGGCGGGCATCACCACCGACACTCGGGGTGTACTCATGGGCGCCGGAGTCTAGGTCCGGCTCTGAGAACGTAGACTGCCCAGCCGCGACCGAGGACGACGTTGGATCTCGAAGGCATTTTCAAAGCGTATGACGTGCGAGGCAAGGTGCCCTCTGAACTCGACGAGGAAGCGGCAACTCGTATCGGCGTGGGCTTCGCGGAGTTCGCAGATGTGCCGGCCATCGCTGTCGGATGGGACTGCCGATCGTCGAGCCCGGCACTCAGGGACGCCTTGGTCGACGGCGTCACACGGACAGGCACCAACGTCGACCTGCTCGGCGGCGTCACAACGGACGTCATCTACTACGTCTCAGGCGAGAAATCGATGCCTGGAGTGATGATCACCGCCTCGCACAACCCCAAGGGCTACAACGGGATGAAGTTCTGTCTTGCCGCTGCCGTGCCGGTCGCCGGAGATAGCGGACTTGCTTCGATCAAGGCGACGGCCATCCAGACCGACCTTGCCGCAGAACCCGTACGCCGCGGTGAAGTGAGGACGATCGATCCTCTTCCGGGTTACATCGAGCATCTCTTGTCGGTGGTGGACAGCGATGCCATGGCGGAGTTGCGTGTGGCCGCTGATGGCGGCAACGGAATGGCAGGCGTGGTGGTCGAAGACCTGTTCGACCGCATTCCTCCACAGCTCATCGGGCTCTATCTGGAACCGGACGGCGAGTTCCCGAATCACCATCCTGATCCGCTTCGTCCTGAGAATCTCGTGGACTTGAGCGCGCTCGTCGACTCGAGCGGGGCGGATCTGGGCGTGGCGTTCGACGGAGATGCGGATCGCGCCTTCTTCATCGACGACAAACTGATTCCGCTTCCCGGCAGTACGACGACCGCAATGGTTGCTGCGTGGTTCCTCGCTCGCGAGCCGGGCGCTTCGATCGTCTACAACCTGATCTGCTCGAAAGCTGTCCCCGAAGCGGTGACGAGGCTCGGCGGCAACCCGATCCGAACTCGTGTCGGCCACTCGTACATCAAGCAGATCATGGCGGACAGTGGAGCCGTGTTCGGCGGCGAGCACTCTGGTCATTACTACTTTCGCGAAAACTACCGTGCGGACAGCGGTCTGCTCACCATGTTGGTACTCCTCCAACTGCTCTCCGAGGACGGCCGCAAGCTGTCCGAGATGCGAAAGGACTTCGAGCCCTACTCTCCATCGGGCGAGATCAATCTCACCGTCGAGGACAAGGAGGCGGCGATGGCCGCGGTGGCCGAATCGTTCGCAGACGCATCTATCGACTTGCTGGACGGACTCACCGTCGAGTGGTCCGACCGATGGTTCAATCTGCGCTCCTCCAACACGGAGTCCGTGCTTCGCCTCAATGCCGAGGCAGGCAGCGCAGAAGATGTGGACGCTCTCGTGGCGTCGGTTCGGTCTGTGATCGATGGGAGCGGCGACTGATGGGCCTCGACGCCGAGCTGCTCTCGATCATGCAGTGCCCGAGCTGCGGAGGGTCTCTGACCGAGCGGACGGATCCACACCGTCTGGTTTGCGACGTCTGCAACTTGGCGTATCCAGTGCGTGACGACGTCCCGGTGATGTTGGTCGACGAAGCACGTCCGGATGCGTGAAGCGATCGCAGGACTTGCAGATCAGCTTCGCTGGTCGGCGGCTCTGGAAGTGCCCCGAGCAGAGCGCGCCTCGGAGGTGTTGGTGTGTGCCGTGGGAGGGTCGATGTACGCGGGCGAGGCGGCCGGGATCGTTGCCGCAGAAGACGGCCTCCTCGTGCACCTTCACCGTGGCTATGGCTTGCCCAAGTGGGCGTTCGAACGGCGGCCGCACGTGATTGCCGTGACGTATTCGGGAAACACCGAAGAAACCAACTCGTCGCTCGATCAGGCGTCGGAGCTTGGTCTCCCGATATCGATTGTTTCCTCAGGAGGGCGCGCTACCGAACGCGCCGGTGACTCCGGTTGGTCGACCGTGACGGTCCCAGCAGGTCTGCCGCCGCGCGTCGCGGCCGGCTTTCAGATCGGCAGTGTGCTTCGTCTGCTCGAGTCGATTGCCGGCCTGCCTGATTCTCGTTCGGCACTCGAAGCGGCCGCCGAGGTGGTCGACCGGCAGATGGTCGACGCGGCGCCACTGGCTGATGATCTCGCCGACGCTCTGGAACACCACCTCCCGGTGATCATGGGCGGGAACGGAGTCGGCGCGGTCGGCGCCGTTCGCTGGAAGACGCAGATCAACGAAAACAGCAAGCTTCCCGCCTTTGCAGTGCAAATCCCTGAAGCGAACCACAACGACCTGGAAGGGTGGGGAGGTGGATCGCCCGGGCGGCTCGCGCTCGTCGCCCTTCACGATGTCGATGAACACCCCCGCGTGAGGTTGCGGCTCACCAAGACGATGGCTGATCTCGCAGGCACGGTCATCACGGCTGGTAACGTTCACGCCCGCGGCGTTGGGCCGCTGGCCAGACTCTTCTCGCTGACTGTCGTGGGAGACCTCGTTTCAGTTGCGCTGGCCGAGCAGCGTGGAGTCGATCCTTTTCCGATCGACCGTCTGGAACGCTTCAAAGAAACCCTTTAGGAGGATCCGTGGACTACGACATCGCCGACATCTCTCTCGCCGCCGAAGGTGAGAAGCGCATCGAGTGGGCGGCTCGGCGGATGCCAGTCTTGGGCCTCATCCGAGAGCGATTCGAGAAGGAGCGCCCGCTCGAAGGCTTGACGATCGCCGCAACCATGCACGTCACCACGGAAACCGCAACCCTCATGCGTGCGCTCCAAGCTGGTGGAGCTTCCGTTTCGCTGTGTGCCTCGAATCCCTTGTCTACCCAGAACGACGTGGCCGCAGCGCTCGCAGCGAGTGGCATGTCGGTCTACGCCATACGAGGAGAGAGTTCGGACACGTTCTACGAGCACATCAACGCAATCCTCGACACGAACCCAGATCTCGTTTTCGACGACGGGGCAGACACCACGACCGTGCTGCACAAAGAACGCGCAGGTCAAGAGGTACTCGGTGGTCTGGAAGAGACGACCACTGGCGTCATTCGCCTGCGTGCGATGGCCAACGAGGGTGTCTTGCGGTTCCCTGTCGTCGCGGTCAACGATTCGCACACGAAGCACCTGTTCGACAACAAGCACGGCACCGGCCAATCGGCCCTCGACGGAATCATCAGAGCGACCAACATCCTGCTCGCAGGCAAGACCATCGTCGTGGTCGGCTACGGCGACTGCGGTTCCGGCATCGCGCTACGAGCGGCGGGCATGGGTGCCGACGTCGTCGTGGTCGAGGTCGATCCGATCCGGGCACTGTCTGCCGCCATGGAAGGCTACCGAGTACTCACCGCGCAAGATGCCGCATCCCAGGGTGACATCTTCATCACCGTCACGGGCAACATCCACGTCCTTCGAGGAGAGCACTTCTCGAAGATGAAGGACGGTGCGATCATCGCCAACGCCGGCCATTTCGACGTCGAACTCGACCTCGTTTCGCTCGCAGCCATGGCTGAAGGGGAGCAGCGCGAGATTCGTCCCAACCTCGAGGAATACCTCATGCCGGACGGATCCAAGATCCTCGTCGTCGCCCAGGGAAGACTCGTCAACCTCGGAGCGGCTGAGGGACACCCTGCTGACGTCATGGACATGTCTTTTGCGGATCAGGCTCTCGCGGCCGAATGGTTGGCGCAGAACGGAGCGGACATGGAGCCTGATGTCTACGTGCTTCCGGAGGCGCTCGACCGAGAAGTGGCCAGGCTCAAGCTCGATTCGATGGGCGCCGGCCTGGAGCAACTGACAGAAGAGCAGATCAACTACCTGGCCAGCTGGCAAGAAGGAACTTGAGCTAGG
>JABDJC010000102.1 GCA_013003395.1 Acidimicrobiia bacterium | reverse complement strand
CCAAGCAACGCTCTCCGCCGGGGGCGAGTCGCCAGCGGGCCAAGCAGCAGCCACCAGCCGACGAGGAACAGCCCGACGTTGGAACCGGAGACGGCAACGAAGTGCGAGAGGCCGGCCAACCGGAGTGCCTGCTCGTCGACCTCCGGTACGCCACTGGTCTCCCCGATGAGAAACCCGGCGAGAAGCGCTTGGCGCCGATCGACACGATCAAGCCCTTCGAGGACACGCAGGCGAACCGCGTTGGCTGCTCCGTACCCAACGTTCGCCGATCCGAGTGGGCCAATCTCCCCCACGGCCGCGAGGCGCCCAACGACTTCTTGCGCCCCCACTCTCCCCAGCCGAGGTGCCAGGTCACCCGAAACCACGAGGTACTCGCCGACCGACACGTCGGCCGGTCCGTCGACGTGAACCTCGACCGGTGGGCCTCGCCAATCGAGCCACTCCTCTCCGTCGGCCAAGGCAAAGGGAACTGCGACGAAACGACGCAAGCCGAAGTACGGCTCGGCGTCGCTTGTGACTCGCATCAGCATCGTGACCGTGCCGACTGGGATCTGGGCCTCTCGTGTCGCAGAAGACCGAACCGTCGCCAACTGACCGGAGACGGAACCGACGACGAGCATCGCTGCCGCCAGAGCCAAGACGCCACGGCCCTTCGCAGCACACGCGATCCCGAGCATTAGCAACACGATGGCTCCGGCAACGAGCGTCGGCATGGTGCTGGCGGTGCCTGCGAGCGCACCCAGCCATGTCGCGCACGCGGCACTCAGCGCATACTTCGCTGATCGGCTCAGGGTACGACCACCGAGTCTCGGATGGCCGCGAGTTTCGCCTCGCCGATTCCTGACACGTCGAGAAGATCTTCGAGCGTCGAGAACGGACCGTATTCGTCACGATGGTCGACGATGCGTTGGGCCGTGACCGGACCGACCCCTGGCAGGGTCTCCAAGTCGGACACTGTTGCGCGATTGAGGGAGATGCGACCGGCACCGGCATCTGCGGTGATCTCTTCGCCAATCTGCGGAATGACGATCTGGTCGCCGTCTCGCACGAGCGTCGCGAGATTGACCGAGCCCACCGCGGCGTGATGGGTCGCTCCGCCTGCCGCGGCGACCGCATCGGCGATTCGAGCGCCGGGCGCCAGTACGACCAAACCCGGTCGAACCACCGCACCGGCGACGTGCACAGTCAGCGATTGTTCGTCGGCCACGACGTCGGGCGCCTCGACAAGCAGTGGCGGTGGCTCTGGCCTCGACGTCAGACCGCAACCGCCCACGACCATCGCAGCCGTGATAACTGCGAGCAGACCTCGATGCATTTGTGCCTCCGGTGGCATGCACGCGGCCCGTCCTCCGGCTCGATATCTATCAGGCCACGGCAGAGAGTTCCAGGGGTCTAGAAGCCGAGAACGGTCCCGATGGCTTCCGTTGACGGAACGAGGTCCTCACCACCGATTATGAGAATCGCGGCGGTCAGATTCACGCCTATGTGCCCGAAGATGGGCAACGAGAGGTTCTTGCTGCGCAGCGCCATGTATCCGAGCATCACGCCGATGGCGAACAACCCGGGGATCACGTAGAGCGCATTCGGGTCGAGGAGATGAACGCCGGCAAACACGGCAGACGAAATCATCACCGCCCAATGCCCGTTCATGCGCCGAGCCAGGTTGGTCAACAGCATTCCGCGAAAGATGACCTCTTCGATGATCGGCCCCAGGATGACGGCGCCCAGGATGATGAGCGCCTTCTCGGTGAAGCCCGAAGACGCGGCGAGCGTGGTCACGGCAGCTTGTTCAGGGATTTCGCCACCGATGAGTTTGTCGAGGGCGTACGTCAGCGTCACGGCGATCACGAGCTGCGCGCCAAAGCCAGCAGCGATGCCCCAAGTGTCACGCGGCTTCATCGTGAGGCCGACGGCCTTCAGCGGACTCCACACCCGCTTTTTGGCCATCAAGGCGAACAGCACCAGAAAGTTGCCCGCGATCTGTGCGAGCAGGGCCACGGCCGTTGCGAACGGAGTGAGTTCCTCTTCGATGCTGGTCAGGGTTTCGGACGAGAAAGCGACCAACGCCAAGACGCCGATGAGCGACCCCGCGATGCCGCCGGCGAAGACTCCGATCGCTGCTGGAATCGACCACTCGACGTCTGGCCATCCCAGACCTCGACGCTGCGGCGCGATCTCGTGCTGTTCGATCACTGATGCCCTCCGCACACGAATTCTGCTGCAGATCGGGCGTCGACCTCGTACTGGATGCAGTTGTAGGCCTCCCAATGGGAGCCGGTCCGACGCCGGTGGCGAAGATAGTCGGCGACGTATCGGGCGGTCATCTTGACGACGCCGTCGGTGCGCCACTGATGCATGTGGGTGAGCTCGTGGGCAATGAGGGGAGCAAGCTCACGACGCGGCTTGGAGAAGTGCTTGGGGAGTACATAGATCGCCCACGGCAACGCTATACCGGCGATGCTCTTGGGCAGTACGGTTCGCACGATCCACGGCGCCTGCCTCACCTCTACGGTGAACGGGTCAAGACCGGGACACGCGGCGGACAGCCGCTCGAGGTCGATGTTCGCCGCGATAAGCGGATCGACGGCGAGGAAGGCCACCTCAGCCGGCGACCAGATTGACGATGTTCGGCGGCTTGGCGATCACCTTGCGAGGGGGAGCGTCGCCCAGGAATGACTGGACACGTTCTGAACCGAGAGCGAGCTCAACCGCAGCTTCTTCCGAGATATCTACGGCAACCTCGAACTTGTCGCGAACCTTGCCGTTCACTTGAACCACCAACGTCACGACGTCGCGCTTGACCATCTCCGGGTCCCACTCGGGCCACGCCTCGGTGGCGAGCATGGATCCTCCGCCGGTGATCTCCCACAATTCGTGAGCTACGTGGGGCGCCATCGGCCCCAGCATCCGCAGCAGATACCCGTAGGCCTCCTCGAATGTCTCACGGCGAGCCCCTGCGTCGCTGCGCAGATACGACATCAAGGTGTTCGACAGCTCCATCATCGCGGCGACGGCCGTGTTGAACGAGAAGCGGTCTATGTCGTTGGTGACTCGCTCGATGGTCCGATGGGCCTCGCGCAGGACTTCAACGTCGTCGTCGGTCTCAGGCCGGTCGACGAGGTCGCCGGACTCCCCGACCCCCATGCGCCACACCCGGTCCAAGAAGCGACTGGTGCCCTCGACGCCGCGGTCGGACCAGATGGCGTCGTCGGTGGGAGGACCGATGAACAGTTCGTACAGGCGAATGGCGTCGGCACCGTACCGGTCGTAGTAATGATCCGGAGATACGACGTTGCCCTTCGACTTTGACATCTTGGCGCCATCTTTGACCAGCATGCCCTGCGTGAACAGCCGAGCGAACGGCTCCTGCACCGGCGACAGTCCCATGTCGAACAGCACCTTGGTGATGAAGCGGGCATAGAGGAGGTGCAGCACGGCGTGTTCAACTCCACCGACGTATTGGTCGAGAGGCATCCAGTACTTGACCTTCTCAGGGTCGAAGATCTGCTCTGAGTTGTGGGGGTCGCAGTAGCGGAAGTAGTACCAGGACGAGTCCACGAACGTATCCATCGTGTCCGTCTCACGCTTGGCATGACCACCACACTTGGGGCACGTCGTGTTGACGAATTCGGGCACCGCAGCCAGCGGCGACTCTCCCTGCGGGGCGTAATCCTCGACGTCGGGATGCAACACCGGGAGGTCCTCGACCGGAATAGGCACGAGACCGCAGTCGTCACACGTGACCATCGGAATCGGGCTGCCCCAGTAGCGCTGTCGAGAGATCAACCAATCCCGCAGACGCCAGTTGACGGTGCCTTCGCCGTAGCCTTCGGACTCGAGCCACGAAATGGTTTTCGCCTTCGCTTCGTCGACGTCGAGCCCATCGAGGAATCCTGAATTGATGGCGGGACCTTCTCCGGTGAATGCCTCGCCTTCCCAATCCTCCGGAGGTTGGACGGTGCGGACGATGTCGATGCCGTACTTGGTTGCGAAGTCCCAGTCGCGCTGGTCCTGGCCCGGCACCGCCATGATCGCTCCGGTTCCGTAGCCCATGAGGACGTAGTCGGCCACGTAGATCGGCACCGGTTTGCCCGTCGCCGGGTTGATGGCGTGGCGACCGGTGAAAACGCCGGTCTTGTCGGCCTCCGACATCCGTTCGAGGTCCGAGTGGAGAAGCGCTTGTTTGACGTAGTCGTTGACTTCCGACTCGACATCGGTCCCGGCCACGAGCTGCTCGACCAACGGATGCTCCGGTGCAAGCACGGCGAAGGTCATGCCAAACATGGTGTCAGGGCGCGTCGTGTACACATCGAATGACAGGTCGGTGTCAGCCACTTGCATGTCGAAACGGGCACCCTCGGAGCGACCGATCCAGTTCTCCTGCATCGTGCGTACCCGGTCGGGCCACTCGTCGAGCTGGGACAGATCGTCGAGGAGGCGTTCGGCGTACTCCGTGATCTTGAAGTACCACTGAGCCAGTTCACGACGTTCGACAACGGAGTCGCATCGCTCACACAACCCGTCGACCACTTGCTCGTTGGCGAGGACCGTTTGGTCTTTCGGGCACCAGTTGACGGCCGCCTTCTTCTTGTAGGCGAGGCCGCGTTCCCACAGCTGGAGGAACAGCCACTGATCCCACCGGTAGTACTCGGGCGAATGGCTGGCGAGTTCTCGCGTCCAGTCGTACACCGCGCCGAGGCGACGCAACTGGTCCTTCATCACCGGGATCTTGGCCTCGGTGAATTCCCGCGGATGGGTGCCGGTCTTGATCGCAGCGTTCTCAGCAGGCAGACCGAACGAGTCCCAACCCATTGGAGAAAGGACGTTGTACCCGCGCATTCGCTTGTACCGCGTGAGCAGATCGACGTACGTGTAGTTCCTCAGGTGACCCATGTGCAGCTCGCCCGAGGGATAGGGATACATCTGCACGTTGTAGAACTTGGGCCGAGTGGGATCCTCGGTGACTACGAACGTCTTTTGCTTGTCCCATTGGTCCTGCCACTTCTGTTCGATGGCAGCTATGTCGAATGCGGGCATGGCGAACTCCTGAAGGGCCTGTAAGGGTACCAAGTCAACAAACGACCGACGTCGTCGTACCATCGGGCCATGAGTTGGTCACTCGATCACGTGCAGGTCGCAATTCCACCTGGCGGCGAGCCCGAGGCTCGCGCGTTCTACGGCGGAGTATTGGGGCTCATCGAGGTGCCAAAGCCGCTTGCGCTGGCAGCGCGAGGTGGCTGCTGGTTTGTTCGCGACGACCTCGAGCTCCACTGTGGCGTCGAAGACTCCTTCGTGCCCGCTCGCAAGGCGCATCCTGGAATATCAGTGGATGAACTCGATGCGATCGCCGTTTCATTGGAAGCTGCAGGTGCAAGTGTCGTATGGGATGAGGCGACCATCGAAGGGAGACGGCGCTTTCACGTCCTGGACCCGTTCGGCAACCGACTCGAATTCCTCACCGACGCCTAGGTTGAGCACATGACCAAACGAACGATCACTGTCGTCGGTTCCGGCCAGGCTGTCGGGGAGCCCGATGTCGCTCGGGCCGACCTGGGTGTCCGCGCCGTTCGCCGCACAGTCGGCGAAGCGCTCGAACGCGCCAACCAGGCAGCGGCAGAGATCATCGAGGCCTGTCGCACCTTCGAGGTCGCCGCGGTTGACGTTCAAACCCATCGGCTGATGATCCAGCCGCAATACGACCATCGCAACGGACGCAACACCGTCACGGGCTACGAAGCGTCCAACATGGTGAGCGTGACGTGCCGAGATCTTGGGCGGCTCGGCGAGCTGCTCGCCGCGACGGTCGCAGCCGCCGGAGATGATGCGGTCATCAACGGCCTCCAGTTTTCGGTTGATGATCCGGCCGAGCTACGTGCTGCCGCCAGAGAGGCGGCCTGGGCCGACGCCAAGAGTCGAGCGGCACAGCTGGCGGAGCTTGCCAACGCCACACTCGGATCAGCTCTCGCGATCGACGAAGTTCCGAGCGGTGGTGCTGTTCCACGTGGCAAGGCCGTGCGGATGGAAGCTGCTTTTGCCTCCGACGTCCCGATCGAAGCCGGGTCCGAATCCATCGCGGTGACACTGACCGTCACCTTCTCGATCGGCTGAAAGCGGGCTCATACCCATGCCGTGGTCCGCCGACGACATCTCTCGCATGACTGGTCGGGTCGCCGTCGTCACCGGAGGCACGTCGGGTGTGGGCCTGGCGACCGTTCGCGAACTCTGCCGGCACCGAGCCCATGTGATCATCGGTTCGCGCGACGCAACTGTCGCCACGAGAGTCAAAGCTCAGGTCGAGCAAGAGCTACCCGAGGCTTCGATTGAGTACCAACAACTCGACCTGGCGTCGAAGGCTTCGATCAGCGACTTCGCGGTTCAAGTCGGAGCCAGGCACGCGGCGATCGACGTCCTCTTCAACAACGCCGGGGTCCTTGCCACGCCACAGTCGACTACGGAAGACGGCTTCGAACTCCAGTACGGCACGAACCATCTCGGTCATTTCTATCTGACCTACCGACTGCTGCCGCTCGTGCTGCAAAAGGAGCACGGTCGCATCGCCAACACGACTTCGAGCGCGAGGCGATTGGTTCGAGCCGGGAGCGTCGCCGACCGGCATTCACGACTGCGCTACGACCCGTGGCAGGCATACGCCATCTCGAAGAAAGCCAATTTGTTGTTTGCGATCGAACTGAACCGTCGCCTCGTTGCCGCTGGCGCGACGGCGCGGGTTTCGGCCGCCGACCCAGGGTTTGCCCGCACGAAGATGCAAGCCACGGCGCCATCGCGACATCGATGGCTGACGCGACCGGTGTCGAAAGCGATAGTCCAATTGATCGGCCACTCGCCGGCCAACGCCGCACTTCCGCAGCTTCGAGCGACCACGGATGCCGACGATGCCGGCGGCATACTCTACCGGCCGCGCTTCTTCAGCTCGGGACCGCCGGTCGCAAAGGAAGTCCGACTGAGCGACGAAGATGAAAGTGAGCTGGTCGATCTGTGGCACGATTCCGAGCGCGACCTCGGGATCACCTTCGACGTCGAAGCCATGGTTGCCGCATCCCGATGACGGCGGGGCCGATGGTCGGTCGTAAGCTCCCTGCACAATGGACGCTCAAACCTTCGCAACAACCGCATTCCTGACGTTGTTCGTAATCATCGACCCTGTGGGGCTGACCTCCCTGTTCCTGGGCGTCACCGACCACCTCGACGAATCGCGTCGGAAGGCCGTCGGATTCCGAGCAGTGTTGATCGCAGGCGGCATACTCGTCACCTTCATGTTCGGCGGTGGACCGCTACTCGAATACCTCGGGGTGAGCGTGGCTGCGTTGCAGATCGCCGGTGGTCTGTTGCTGTTCAAGCTCTCGTTCGACATGGTGCTGG
>JABDJC010000088.1 GCA_013003395.1 Acidimicrobiia bacterium | reverse complement strand
GCGCAGAGATTCGATCCGTAGGCGAAGTACAACACGGCTACGACTGCACGTGGCTCGACGAGCGGGTGTCGCTCGGAACCTCAGCGGTCCAGAGAGCGGTCACCGGTCGGTTTCTCGAGCCTCGCGGGCCGCTCGGCGTCTCTCGTCTGCCTCTTCCCGTGCGGCGCGCCTTCGGGCGTCTGCCTGTTCGCGAGCCTCACGACGTGCTGCCTCGGCCTCTTCCCGTTCATCGCGCAGTTCCTCGGCACGCTCGTCGGCCCCTTCTTTGCGTGCTTCATCGGAGCGAGCTCGGTCCGCAAGCCGTTCTGCCTCATACCGCGCAGCGGATTCCTTGCGTTCCTTCTCGTATTGCTCGGCGTCGCTCAGAGGTTCTTCCGCTCCGCCATATGGAGACTGGTTCTGGTCGTCCATCGATTGGATCCGCCTTGGCTCGAACGACTTGCAGGAATCAAGGTAGCGGCGCAACGCGACCTCGATGCGGCACGGCGCTTCCAGGATTTGTGCCGCCGACGGAACCAACAGCATGTCGGCTCCGTACTGCTTGGTACAAGCCGAAGGGAGACAACATGCGCTTGTCGAAGACCATGGGCACGCTGGCGATCGTCATGGCGATGCTCGCAGCACTCTCAACCGCCGCAGTCGCAACACACGACGATGTGATCAGCGACGTCATCCAGCCATCGGACATCGGCATCGATCTCGAGTTGGTGGCCGACGGATTCACCACACCTCTTTGGGCGATCAACGCGCCGGGCGACAGTCGTCGCGTCTTCGTTGTCGACCAGGTCGGCAAGATCTGGGCGATCAAAGTCGCGCCGGCACCGAATGTGCCGGACAGGCACTTGCTGTTGGACGTCGGAGCGGAAGGGCTCGGACTGCTCGTCGAACTCGGTGCGTTCGGTCCGGGAACGTTTGATGAACGCGGTTTGCTTGGATTGGCGTTTCATCCGAACTACACCACCAACGGACGGTTCTACACCTACTCGTCGGAACCGGTGAACGGACCAGCTGATTTCTCGACCATGCCAGACGGGGTCGAAGCTCATCACCAATCGGTGATTCGAGAGTGGCGGGTACCGAATCCGCGCAACCCGAGCTCCACGGCAGCTCCGAACAGTCGGGTGTTGATGCGAGTGGACGAACCGCAGTTCAATCACAATGCGGGCGCTCTGGTGTTTGGGCCAGACGGCCATCTCTACATCGCCATCGGCGACGGCGGCAACGCCGACGATCAGGGCGACGGTCATGCGGTCGGAGGCAACGGGCAAGACCTCAGTGACGGCAATGTCCTCGGCAAGATCTTGCGAATCAACCCCACGGGCAAGAACTCGGCGAATGGCAAGTACGGTATCCCGGCCGACAACCCGTTCGTCGGATCCGAAGGGGCAGACGAGATATTCGCCTACGGATTCCGAAACCCGTTCCGGATGTCGTTCACGGGCCAGACGTTGATCGCGGCAGATGTCGGTCAAAACGACATCGAAGAAGTCGATGTTGTGGTCTCAGGCGGCAACTACGGCTGGCCCGTCAAAGAAGGCACGTTCCTGTTCGAAATGAACGGAGACGACCCGGGATTCACCACGGTTGACTCGCCTGGCGTCCCGGTGGGGATGATCGACCCGATCGCGCAATACGACCATGACGAAGGCATCTCGATCGCGGGTGGCTTCACCTACAGCGCCAATGAGCTGTCGGAGCTTCGCGGATCGTACGTGTTCGGAGACTTCAGCCGCAGTTTCGTGCCGGCATCGGGGCGGATCTTTCATCTTGGCGACGGCGATGAGATTCTCGAACTCGTCCCAGCGAGTGGTGCGCTCGACGTGTATCTCATGGGATTGGGTCAAGACCGGCGCGGCAACGTCTACGTGCTGACGAGCGAGAACTTTGCGCCAGTCGGCGAAACGGGCGCGATGCATCGCCTGGTGGGGGACTGACGGCTGACCGACTGACCATCCGGGGTACCGAGCACCCACTCGATCGGTGCCCCGGAGTCGGTTCCGGAGGCACCGAGGGGTCGCCGTTTGATGGGGTTCACGCCTTTGTGTATGTCGCGATGAGCACGCCCGTGGACGCCTGCTCGAGGCTCTCGAGTTTCAACGATCGCGCTATTCCGTCGTCCGGGAAGATCCGCTTCCCTCCGCCCAACAGGAGTGGGGCGATCATCAACTGGTAGACGTCCACCAAGTCGGCGGTCACCAACGTACGAACAAGCGCTGCGCTGCCCCACACCAGCAGGTCTCGGCCGTCCCTCTCCTTGAGTTCGGCGACCGCGGATGCTGGATCAGAGTTCGACAGCAAGGTCGAGTTCTTCCACGCCGACATGTCGTCTTCGGTGAGTGATCGCGAGACGACGTATTTGTCGATGGCGTTCATCTGGTCGGCATACGGATCGCCCGCCCGCTCGGGCCACGCTCCAGCCATCGCCTGCCACGTGCGTCGGCCGAACAGCAGAGCGTCGGTGGTCTCCATGCCCTTGGCGATGGCGGCACCCATCACCTCCACATCAAAGACCGGCATCGACCATCCGCCGTGTGCGAAGCCTCCGTCAGTGTCTTCTTCAGGTCCTCCCGGAGCTTGTACGACACCGTCGAGGCTCATGAAGTCGGTGACCACCAATCGCATTTCTGGCTCCTATGTGTTCCAGGGGACCTGACGTTCCAGCGTTCAGGCGTCTTCGTGGTTGACCTCAGCCTGCGACGCGACGACTCGGAAGACCTCATCGACCCCGCTGACTTCGAGCACTCGACGAACCGGACCCGTCGCACAAACCAACACCAGTTCTCCACCGTTCGTGCGCAAAGCCTTGCCGGCCCTCATCAACGCGGTCACGCCCGTCGAATCCAGGAACTCGACGTCCCGCAGATCAACCACCACCTCGGACGTGATTGAGGCCAGCACCTGGTTCAGCTCGTTCGCGAACGTGTCGGCCGTCCGCAGGTCGATGACCCCTGAGACAGTGACGATCTGGCGACCGTTGCTGTCGGTCTCGACACGATTGATCAGCTGCCTATCCAATCCATCACTCCTGGCGCTATCGTCGGTCAGGCATTTCCCGACCCCGAGGGTACTTGCATTTGATGGGCGAAACAGTGCAACCCGTGACGGTTCACGTTGCCGCCGCGCCATCGTCGTTGCCGGTGCTTCGTGCAGTGGTGGCTGCGATTGCTGCCGCGGCCGACCTGACCATCGACGAGATCGATGACGCAATGATCGCGGTCGAAGAGGCTGCGCTTCTCGTGCTCGGACACACCTCCACCGAACTCACCTTCGTGGCCGGCGCAAGCGACGGCTCTGTCGACATGTTTGTGAGCGGCGACGACACCAAAGGGACGTGGTCAGCGAAAGACCTCGAAAGCAGCCTGGCGTTTCGAATTCTGTCGGGTGTGGTCACCAACCTCTCGATCGACGCAGACCGCCCCGGGCTGCAGTTCTCGAAGAGGTCGGCTACATCATGAATGCAGCTGCAGCGAGAATCGACGAAGACAAGGTCGCAGAACTGGCCGAGAGGCTCCCTGATGTCGAAGCTCGTGCGTCGCTGTTGGAGGTGTGCCAGCCGCTCGCTGATCGACTGGCAAGGAGATTCGATGGGCGTGGAGAGTCTCACGAGGACCTGGTGCAAGTCGCGTCAATCGGATTGCTGAAAGCGGTCAGCGGGTTTGACCGCTCCCGCGGTGATGCGTTCATGGCGTACGCCTTGTCCAGCATCGTTGGAGAACTCAGGCACCATGTGCGCGACCGGATTCGGACGGTTCGTGTTCCCCGCGGTGTGCGCGCCAACAGCCTCGAAGTCGACTACGCCATTGATCGTTTGTGCCAACGGCTTGGCCGTTCCCCGAAGATCTCGGAAATCGCGGCCGAGACGGGCCTCAGTGCGCAACAAGTTCTCGACGCCCACACGTCAGCACGCATTGCGGTGCCGGCTTCCATCGACGAACTCGGCGACGAGGGAGGTGTGGAATTACCCGCACCGAGAGACCAATACGCATTCCTCACCGAGTGGATGGCCGTTGCCCCTGCCTTGGAGCAGCTTCCAGCCGTCCAGCAGCGCATCTTGTATTTCCGCTTCTATCGCGGGATGAGCCAAACCGAAGTTGCGTCAGAACTCGGAATGTCGCAAGTCCACGTGTCTCGGCTTCTGAACAGTTGCCTCGGCGTGCTTCGTCAGACAGCCCTGCCGTGAGGCTGTAGCACGAGCACCGCGAGATCGTCGACAACGGCTGGAGCAATGGAGTCGGCGATGCCGTCAGCCGAGAGGCTTGCGACAGCCTCGAGCGAGCGTCGCAACGTGATTTCTGCTCCGCCATCCGTCCCGATCGCACCGTCGGTGAAGAGCACCAACGATGTCGCTGGCGACAACTCGACCCCCGCCTCTTCGATGAGCACGTCGTCCATCACCCCCAGCAATACCCCGCGAGACGACACGGGCTCAACGGATCCTTTCGCCACCATCAAGGGCTCAGGGTGCCCGGCGCGGGCGATGGTCAAATTCCATGTGCGGTCGTCCGGTACTGCCCTGACACACACGGCGGTACAAGACCGATCGGTCGAAGCGGCATTGAGCGCACGATTGAGCGTCTTGAGGGCGGCCGCTGGAGACTCGAGCCGCAAGATGGCTGACCGCAAGGTGTGGCGAGCCAATCCGATGAGCGTGGCAGCCTTGACGCCCTTGCCCTGCACGTCGCCGATGATCACATACCAAGAACCGTCCTCAGCCTCCACGACGTCATAGAAGTCGCCCCCTACGTGTTGTTTCGAGTTGGAGGGGACATAGCGAGCGGCGAGGTTCATGCCAGGAATCGTCGGGAGCTCGGTCGGTAGCAGAGTCTGTTGCAGCGCCCGCGCAACCTCGGTCGTGCTCGTGTGGATTCGAGCATTGTCGATCGCTACGGCTGCCCGGCGGGCGAGATCTTTGATCAACGCGAGATCGGACTCGTCGTAACGCAAACGATCGAGGTCTGTCGACACCAGGCTGATGGTGCCGAGCACTGAGCCTCTCGCCTCGAGCGGGGCGATGATGCAGGAGCGAATCGCAAGATCGCGTGTGATTTCGAGGTACTCGGGGTCGTTGGCGGTTTCTTCGAGGAGATCCTGCGATACCTCGGGAAACAACAATGCTTGCCCAGTCTTGATCGCGAGCGGAACGCCGGTATCGGCATCGGGATCATGCGGGTGACTGTCGAGGAGTTCATGGAGCCGATCCTTCGTGCGCGGATCGGAATGCTCAGCCGCCACCCGGCGAATCGAACCGTCGTCGTTGAGCAGGTTGATCGTGCACCAGTCGGCCCGCGCCGGTACGAGAAGTCGTGCGACGTCTTGGAGCGTCTTGTCATGGTCGAGTGAGCTGCCGAGTGCTTCGGTGGCCCGTGCGAGAAACGTCAATTGATCGACCAGGTGATCTTGGGACGTGCGATCGGACTCACGGACGAGAGCCGGGCCTACGATGCCGGCGATCCAATGCGCCAGCTCGAGAGCGTCCTCGCTCGTGTCGTCCGGTCCGACGACTCCGATGACCCCGAGAAGCTGGTCGGCCACTGTCACCGGCACCGCAACGGCCACGTCCGATGCGCCGCTCACCTCGATCTCTGTTGGAACTTCGACTGCGCCGGCACACGCTCCATCGAGGGCGTTGCGTTCATTCGTGGTCGGCGCGCGGAAACCGGCAGATGCGGCCGCCGTAGCGCTGCCGGAAGGTCGGAATTCCGCGACCGACCATCGCATACGAGTCGCCGCCGCCTCCAACAGAAGTTCGACTGGCGGCCTGGTCTCGTCGGTGAGGAGTCTGCGGCATGCGGCCAGCACTTTGGTTGGTCCGCTTTCCGGTACAACTTCGCTGAATTCTGCCCAGAAGGTCGTTGTTCGAGCCGATCGGAAACCCCAGGCCGTGCTGAGGCGATCGATCATGTCGAGACCACGTCCGCCGTCTCGGTCCGGCGGCTTGTCGATCATGACCGGACGGGAGTACGGACGTGCATCAGTGATTTCCATCCGGACGCCCCAGTCTTCGCGAGCTATCCGCATTGCGACGCAACCGTCGTCGAACGGCATGCCGTGGCGCACCGCATTTGTGGCAAGCTCCGACACGACGATCTGGGCGTCAGTCAGGAACTCTCCGAGGTCGAGGTCGTCGAGGGCTGCTCGGGCGGCCGAAGCAATCGAAGTGCTTGCGAGAAGGCGGTGCTGCACGACCCGAGTCCGACTTCGTGCAGGGGCCTGATCGGGCATCGCCATTCCATTGTTCCCTGTGGTTGCTGACACACGCTGGCCGACTCAGAAAAAATTACAGAAAAAAGTATGGAACTCGACTCAGTGGGCAGACCAATAGTAGGAGCACAGCAAAGGAAGGACGCAGCGGATGCTTTCAAACTGTGGAAAAGAGAGGCGCGCTTCGCGCCGCAACTCAATGCTCGCGATCGTCGCGGGCTTGCTCGCGTTGACCGTGCTCACGGCCGCACCAGTGGCAGCAGAAGACGAGACGCACTGCGTACTCGATGTGCTCGACGTGCTCCTCGATGGTGAATTCATCATGTCGGAACCCGTGTGTTTCGCGACGTTCGATGAGGCCATGACCTTCATCGGAGCTGGAGACGTCGGGATCGAGAGCGGTCGTCAGCTCTTCGCCCAGAAACCGTCGTTCGACTCGGGCTTCAGTCGCACTGCGGCTGCCGACCCTGGCATGAGCACGACGGACGGATCGAGCTTCATCATCGGGATTCACTTCAAGGGATCCCGGGGTACCGGTTCGTCAGTGTCGATCACTGGATCGAGCTGTTCCGGTGGCTACTGGAATGCCTCGAGTTCGTGGCGCAACGTCATCACTTCGAGCTACAACGGATGCGGAAGACTGGCCCACTACTCACAGCTGAACATCTCGGGTTCGCGCTACGACACGGTTACCGCCGGACAGACGGACACGATCTACGGATCGATGGACAACAACACGGAATCGGTTCGCTACCTTTCGGGATGAACTGATAGCCATTCAGGGTGGGCGGAAGGCCGGTAGTCGGTGGGACTGACGATACGGTCAGACGCCGAAGTCATAAGGAGATCGTTCGAGGATCCCAACGCGTTTTCTGAGATCTTCGAACGACACTTCGATGAGATTCGGCGATTTGCTGTGAGCCGAGCCGGCCGCGACGACGGACCGGACATCGCCTCACAGGTCTTCGTGACCGCGTTTCGCCGCCGAGACAGCTACAAGCACGAGGATTACCCCGATTGTCGCTACTGGCTGTACGGCATCGCTCATCGCGTCCTCAAGTCGCACTATCGCAAGTCGGGTCGGATTCGTGACAAGGAAAACCGCGCAAAAGGCCTGGAAACCGGCATAACGGCTGCCCCGCAGACTGATGTGGACGACCTCATCGTCGCCGAACAGGATCTGGCCGCTGCGCGCGCCGCGATCGACAAACTCCGTCCGAAGCTCCGCGAGCCCCTCTTGCTCTACTGCTGGGAAGAGATGAGCTATGAAGAGATCGCCGAAACTCTCGGCGTCCCGGTGGGAACGGTGAGGTCCAGGATCAATCGCGCTCGCCAAAAAATAAGGGAACTGACAGGGATTACCGGGCAATCATCCGGCGAGACGAGAGGATTGCGCGATGGATGATCGCGATCTACAGCTATTGCGGCGCCTCAGAGATGAGACCGTTGCTTCAGACGCAGAAGTCATGGATGCTCGCCGCGCGCTCTCGAGCGCCATTCATGACGAGATCTCTCGTGCCACATCGAAGCGCCGGTTCGTGTTGCGCCCAGCACTACTCGGTTCGGCAACGGCGATTGCCGCGATCGTGGTCGCTGTCTCGCTGTTGGGCCAGCTCGTCAGTCCCACCACCGCCACTGCCGCGCTAACCGAGATCGCAGCGGTCGCCGAGGCGCGAGCGCCGCTCGACGCAGCCGTCGGTGAAGGGGTCTATGTCGCATCAACCCGAACGAACCTCGTTCAGGCCGCCGCAGAAGACGTACCTGGAGCCACCACTCCGGTGTTCTCGTTCCTCTTGCCCGAAACGAGGGAAGTCTGGATCAGAGCCGATGGGTCCCGACTGCTTCGTATCACCCTCGGTGAGCCGGCGTTCTTCTCCGACTCCGATGAGCAGCTCTTCACAGCGAGCGGGTTGGCAGCAGACTTCGGCATCGGCGAGGTCGAGACCACAGACTTCGCTCCAGCCGAAACACAGATCGACGTCGCGGCACTACCCGTCGAACCCGGCGCACTCAAACTTGCGCTCTTGGCGGAAGCCGGCGAGCCGGAAGAAGCACGAGATGCCGCTGGAGAAGCCGCGGACGTCATGCGCATCGCAGCTGCCGTCCTGCGCGAGACCACTGCCCCTGCGGAAATCAGAGCAGCCGTCCTCGAAGTCCTGGCAGCGCTCGGCGACGAGATCGAAATCGTGCGAAACGACGACGACACTTTGGAAGTCGCCGTGGAATATCAGTCGAGCGGTTCACAACTCCGTCGCGAGTTGAGCTTCGACAAGGCGTCATCGGCGCTCGTCGCAGAACAAGTGATTCTCGTCGACGGCGACGATGAGCTCGGGTTGCCTGCAGGCACGATGCTCGTCGATTCGACCTTCTCGGTGCCGACGCTGGCACCGCTTCCCTGATCCCTGACCGTCGACTTTCCACCGGGATTGTTCGAGTCCTGACGGCCAGTGAAACCGGAGCAAACCGCAGTTTCCGAAACTTTTCGAGAAATTGTGGAACCCGATCGCCCATGCGGCCCAATCACCACCGGAGTTCAAGCAACGGAGGACACCTGTGGGAACTGCACGCATTCGACACACGCTCGCCTACCGGATACTGATCATGCTCGCCGCCTTCGCGGTGGTGTTGCCGGTATTTGCCCAGACGCCTCACGTACAGGCGGCCGAAACGGACCTCTGGACCGCAGCCGGTCCCGGCGTAGTCGTCAACGAAACAGGCGATCCCGGCGAAGACATCTACATCGTGCTGCATCAGGCACCGCCGCTGGCTCTCTACGCAGGTGAGGTCCCAGGGCTCGCCGCCACCTCGCCAGAAGTGACCGGCGCCGCCCGGCTCGACGCCAACTCCGCGGCGTCGCTGGCTTACCGGTCATACCTCGCGACTCAGCACGACGTGCTGGTTGCCGCCATCGAGTCATCGATCGGCCGAGAAGTCGAAGTCCGCTTCCACTACGACGCAGTGTTGAACGGCATCGCCGTCACCCTGACACCAGACGAAGCGCAGATCGTTTCCTCGTTGCAGGGTGTCGACCGCGTCGAGCGTGACTCGGTTCGGTACCTCCAAACCGACAACGGACCTGTCTGGATCGGAGCGGACGCCATCTGGGGCGAAGAGCCCGTGACGGGCGCCGAGGCCTGCGAGGGCACGTGCGGTGAAGGTGTCGTCGTGGGAGTCATCGACACCGGCGTCAACTACGACCACCCGTCCTTCGCCGCGGTCGGTGGCGACGGCTACGTCCACACCAACCCTCGTGGTCAGTTCTATGGCGCCTGTGACCCAGTCACCGGACTCCCGTTCTGCAATGACAAGCTCATCGGCTACCACGACTTCACCGGGACCGGACCCGAAGACGACAACGGTCACGGAAGCCACACCGCCTCCACCTCCGCAGGCAACGTGTTGTCGATCGAACTCATGGCTCCCACCATCACCGTTCCGCGTGAAATCAGCGGTGTGGCTCCGCACGCCAACGTGATCTCATACAAAGGCTGCTCCGGCACGCCGATCGGATGTGTCATCAGCGCACTGCTGGCAGCCATCAACACGGCAACCCTCGACGGTGTCGATGTCATCAACTACTCCATTGGTGGCTCTTCTGCGAACCCATGGTCGGACCTCGACGCCCAGGCATTCTTCGGCGCCTACAGCGCTGGCATCTTCGTTGCCACCTCGGCCTCCAACGACGGACCCGGCTTCGGTACGCTCGGCTCACCGGCCGACGCTCCGTGGGTCACTTCAGTCGGCGCCAGCACCCACGATCGGGCGCTTCGTAACGGTGTCGTCGACATGGTCAACGCCGACGGCGTCACACCAGGGCCAGCTGACATCTTTGGCGCCTCACTGACCGCACCTCTGGCGAGTCATCCGGTGGTCTACGCCGGCGACTACGGCCACCCACTCTGCGGGGCCGGAACCGGCGACCCCGCCACCGGAGAAGGCTCCGGCGGCAACCCATTCGTCAACGACGGCATCGACCTGACCGGACTCATCGTGGTCTGCGACCGTGGTGAATACGGCCGGGTTCACAAGTCCGAGAACGTCGCGGAAGCCGGCGCCGCCGGGTACGTGCTCGCCAACGATTCCGACAGCGGCGACTCGCTGGTGGGCGACGCCTATCCCATTCCTGGCGTGCACATCAGCTACGACAACGGAATCATCCTGAAGAACTGGATTGCAGCCAACGGAGGAGCCGGCACGGCTCGCATCAACGGTTCCAACCCCACGATCAGCGCTGACAACGGCGACATCATGGCGTCGTTCAGCTCCCGTGGCGCCAACCCGGCCGCACCGAGCCTCGTGAAGCCGGATGTCACCGCCCCAGGCGTCGACGTGCTCGCCGCCTGGATGAGCCCGGTTGGCGAAGCCACCCTCCAGCTTCCCTTTGGTGATGCTGTCGTGGTCTCCGACGGACAAGACGAGTACGGCATCATCTCCGGAACGTCGATGTCGTCGCCGCACACTGCCGGCGCCGGAGCCCTCATCAGGGCAGCCCACCCCGACTGGAGTCCAGACGAAGTCAAGTCGGCACTCATGACCACCGCGTTCAGCGACATCCCCACTGACGGCGAGACCCACCCCGTCTTGAAGGAAGATCGCACCACGCTCGCCGACCCGTTCGACATGGGCGCGGGTCGCATCGACCTGCGTCAAGCAGCGAATGCCGGAATGATCTTCGGTGAAACGGCAGCCAATTACACCGCTGCCGACCCGTCGACCGGTGGCGACCCACGAACGCTCAATATTCCGAGCCTCGGCGACGACTCGTGCGACGACACCTGCTCGTGGACCCGTACCGTCACCAGCAGCGCTGACGAAGCCGTCACCTGGACGGCCTCGGTTGCAGCCGACTCGGGCGTGACCCTGACAGTCAGCCCTGCGTCGTTTGTCCTCGCCCCTGGTGTGGACAACACCTTCAGCGTCACCGCTGACGTGTCGGCCGCTGACTCCGGATGGCACTTCGGCAAGGTCACCTTGACGCCGAGTGACGCATCCATCCCGGTCGTCAACCTGCCGGTAGCAGTGCTGCCTGTCGGTGACGGCGGCGGAGGCGGCGTCGTGCCGACCGCTCTCCACATGCACGGCAACACCCACGACGAAGGCTGCACCGGCGACGGTCGTGCCGATCTCATCGCCTGCGACGGCCCCTTCCTGAGCGACGACCCGGACCTCGATACCGCCCCCGCAGCCAAGTTCGGTCCCGTGAGCCCGGCCTTGGACGGGACGAACTCCCGCAACATCTACGACCCGAACTGGATCTGGCACGTCGCAGAGCCTGCCACCATCGAAGGCTCGATGACCGTGAGCATGTGGGCGTCCTGCGGTGGATGCGCTGAAGGTGTCTTCTCGGCCAATTGGGATGTCCGTGTCTTCGACACGGACGCAGCCGGGGCAACCCCGGTGTTCGACCAGACGGTGGTAGACGCAACACCGATCGCTCCGAACGTTCCCAGCCTGGTCGAGTTCACCGTGCAGCTCCCCGAGTTCGTGGTTGCGAGCTCCCTGGTGCTGCAGATCGATCCGGTCTTCATCGACAGCCAACAGAACACGATCATCTACTACGACTCTCAGCAGCCGTGCGGCGACGACCCCACCGGCCCGTGTGACTCGGTCGTGTACATGCCGATCACCAGCGGTGGTGGCGTCAACCGGCCACCCGTGGCCACCGATGACTCCGCCGATGTCGAGAGCGGTGGCACGGTCACCATCGACGTGCTGGCCAACGACTCCGACCCGAACGGCGATCCGATCACGCTCGACTCCTACACGGAGCCGGCCAACGGCACGCTGGTCGACAACGGTGGCGGCAGCTTCGAGTACACGCACAACGGCGGGGACTCGCTGTCGGACACCTTCACCTACACGATCAGCGACGACAAGGGCCTCGACGCCACCGGAACCGTGACCATCACGGTCGTCGGTTCGGCGCTGACCCTGCGCAACTCGTTCGTGTCTGCAGTCGGCTGGGTGAAGCCCGGCGAGGGGTACCCGTTCCGGGTCATCGTCGAGAACCCGACGTCCGACGACGCAACCAACGTCGCGGTCACGGTGGAAGTACCGGATGGCACGACGTTCGTGACCACCACCGAGAGCGCAGGCTCTGCGTCGATCTCCGGTGACATCAACTGGACGATCCCCAGCCTCGGTGCCGGCGAGACGGCCACGATGGTCGTGCAGGCGCAGGCGGACAGCCAGGCGCAGGATCTCCAAATCGTGTGGAAGAACCTGTCGTCGACAGCGACGATGAGCTACGACGACGGACCGGTGGGCATCATGTCGATGAGCCACGGACCCAAGGTGATTCCGACTGACGCCACCTACGACACGGCTCGCTACGGCGATCGTCCGTTCCCGGTGGTGCCCGTCGACTGGTTCGATCGCAAGCACGAGGCGGAGCACACTGCCGACCTGCTGGCAGCCAAGATCAACTCACCGGACGTGCCGGGTTCAACGTTCAACCTGTTCCAGGAGATGTCGCTCGGTCAGCTCTTCCCGAACGGAACGGTTCCCTCGATCGGGATCGCCTCGGCCGAGTTCGACGGGCAGGATCGCTTCAGCGACCCGCAGCCGTCTGGTGCCTGCACGGGTACAACGTTCAAGGCTGCAGCGGGCTCTCCTGTCTACAGCGAGCGTATCGTCAACGGCTGGTATCAGATGCCCGGCGACACCAACTATTACGGAGCTGACAAGTTCACCTTCGGCGGCTCAATCGGTGGAGCCGTGACCGGCGTCGGTCCGCTGCTGCAGATCGACGACGCCTGCGGACCGACGGGCAAAGCCGTCTACGACGCAGCGCACATCGCTGACCCCGAGATCGACTACAACGACTACGACACCGACAAGGATGGAGTCGTCGACTTCTTCATGATGGTGTTCGTCGGACTCGGCGGCAACGGTGACTCGCAGATCAACGGCGTACCCCCGTACGACAACATCTGGCCACACAGCTCGAGCCTGGAGTTCTACTTCACGGACGACGAGACGGGCCTGAAGGGCTACATCTCCGACGACCAGTTGAAGAGCCTCTCCGGTGTTCCCCAGTGCTGGGTCTCCGACGCCTATCAGGCTTCGGACGACTGTGCTGCTGACGGCGGTACGGGTCTCGACAGCCTGCCGGTGCTGGTGCGGGTCGGTCCGTACAACGTCAATCCCGAAGAGGCCATCGACAAGGCCAGTGTCATCTCGCACGAGTATGGCCACAGCCTCGGTCTGCCGGACTTCTACTCGCTGGGAGACCGCGAGACGTACGGTGACTGGAACCTGATGGCCACCGACAAGGGCCACAACATGGACATCTTCGCCAAGCAAGAGCTCGGCTGGATCGTCCCGCAGGTGCTGCAGCCAGGTGATCAGCTCACCGACGAGGACTGGACCGACTCCAAGGTCGACACCGGCGAGATCCACTGGGTGGATCCCAACGGCGACCCGTACACGCTGTCTGCGGCAAACGGTGACCAGAAGGTCCACAACGCCGATGCGTGGATGGTGAAGCTGCCTACCCGCAAGGTCATCGACGAAGCCGTCGTGGCCAACGGAGCGAGCCTCGACCACGTCTGGTGGTCCGGATCGGGCAACAACTTCGGTTGTTCGCCGCTGGGTGCCCGCAACCTGGACATCTATCTGCCCGAACTGGCGGCACTCGATCCGGGTGACTCGGTGGAGTTGCGGTTCAAGACCAACTTCGACATCGAGTGGGACTACGACTACGGGTTCGTGCTGTACTCGACTGACTTCGGGGCCAACTACACCTCGATGAGCTCGGGATCGGGTTATACGGATCCTGCGTCGCAGAACCCCAACGCCAACGGCTGCCAGGCGCAGTACGGCAACGGCATCAGCGGTACCACGTCCTCTCGTGACGCAGGTCCCGTGGCCGTGACCACCGATCGCGGACTCGGCAACTACCCGGCCAACACCGGGTTCTCCGCAGACAGCTACGACTTGAGCGCAGCTGCCGGAAGCGAGACCGTCGTGCGCTTCAGCTACGCCACGGACCCAGGACTGGCACGTCCAGGCTGGTTCATCGACGACATCGAGGTCGTGGTCAACGGCACCGACGTCATCTACTCGAGTGACTTCGAGGGCGGCGCCAACGAAGATCGCATCTTCAACGGTGGCTGTCAGGGCGAGCGTGGTCGAGTGGCACAGACGTGCACCTCCGGCTGGAAGTACATCAATGCGTCGGCAGGTTCGCCCGCTGACCATGCGTACTACCTGGAGATGCGTGACCGTTCCGGCTTCGACGTCGACGGCAAGGGCGAGAACTCTCGTGCCGCCATCGCCTTCCAGCCAGGTGTGTTGCTCACCTACACGGATGAGAATCACGGCTACGGCAACGTTGGTACCGACGATCAGCCGGCGCAGACGCCGGTCGACTCACGGCCGGTTCCAGGCGACATCGCACCAAACCTGAACGACGCCGCATTCAAGACCGGAGACACGTACTCCGATGCGTCGCCAGGTTGGACGGACAACTACGAGTCGACCGATGGACCCACCTGGGTACACGACTTCGACTGTCTCAACTTCACGGTGGACAGCCTGAGTGGTACCGACATCGCCTTGCCATACAACCTCATCGGTGATGTCACGTTCGATCTCGGCGATGGTTGCCGCACGTTCGACTACGGCAACGACGACGTGATTCCGAACGTCAAGCCGACGGCGGTTGCCCAGGCGAGGCCAACGGAGACCACGACGTCCGAAGCGGTGACCTTCGACGGCAGCCTCAGCTACGACCAGGAAACCGCATCGCAGGACCTGGGATACAGCTGGGACTTCGGCGACGGATCGGCACCGGTAACGGGCGCAGTCGTCATGCACACCTACACGACGCCTGGCACGTATACGGCCACGTTGACGGTGACCGACGAGGCGCTGGCAACCGACACCGACACGATCGACATCGTGGTGACGGGCAACAATCGCCCCGAGGCGAACAACGATGACGTGACGACGGACGAGAACGTCGGAGTGGACATCGACGTGCTGGTCGACAACGGCCATGGTCCGGACACCGATCCTGACGGCGACACGCTGACGATCGAGTCGTTCACGCAGCCTGCCAACGGGACGGTCACAGCTGTCGACGACGACACGCTCCACTACGAGCCGGATCCAGGCTTCTTCGGCACCGATACGTTCAACTACACCATCACCGATGGTTCGCTGAACGACTCTGCGCTCGTGACCGTTTCGGTCATCGACCAGAACAGCATGCCGAACGCGGTCGACGACTCGTACTCGGTCTTCGAGGATCAGACACTCGAGGTTGCGGCACCAGGTGTGCTCGCCAACGACAGCGACGGAGACGGCGACGATCTGACGGTATCGGTCTTGGTACCGCCATCCAAGGGCACGTTGTCACTGAATTCGGACGGATCGTTCACCTATGAGCCGAATCCGGACTTCAACGGCGAAGACCAGTTCGCCTACGAGGTCAATGACGGAGCCGGAGAGGCGAACAGTACGTCAAGCGCAACCGTGACTATCACGGTGAATCCGGTCAACGATGCGCCCGTGGCGGTCGATGATGCAGCCGCCACCGACAACGACACGGCTGTCACGGTGGACGTAGTCGCTAACGACCTCGACCCGGACGGTGACACAGTGACCGTCGATTCTGTGGACCAACCAGCCAATGGAACGGTCGTGGTCAACGGCGACGGAACGGTCACCTACACGCCCGATCTCGGGTTCGAAGGCGAAGACTCGTTCACCTACGTCGCCACGGACGGCCACGGTGGATTCGACGACGCAACGGTCACGATCACCGTTGGCGAGGGCGGCGGCGACGAGTGCCGCAACGACCTCTGCGCCAACGATGACGAGCCAGACGTCCTGACGATGACGTTCGTGGGAGGCACGTGCGCCGATTCGAACAACTCACAGGACGACAAGTCCGAGTGTGAGGATCACACAAGCGGCGCCTCCGGAACGGTCTTCATCAAGGCCACGAACAAGGAAGACGCCGACTACGACAATGCGAAGGTCTACTTCGAGGGAGTCGTGTCCGAAGGAGAGAGCTTCGACATCTCGGCTGCGTACGCAGGCGAGGACGACCTCTACTCCAAGACGTTCCTCCACATCTACTCGGCGGACGGAACGACGCTGTTGCAGACGGTGGAGATCCACACGTCCTGCTCTGCGCCGCTCGTCGAGGGTGACCAGTTCGGCTCAGTCGTACTAGGCGACGAGGCAGCGGCGAGTTCGAGCGACGCTCCGATCTGCACCGGTGGCGAAGGCCGGGTCCACGGTTCCGGTCACTGGGACCGCGGCACCGACGAGCAGCACGACAAGGTCGACTTCAGCTTCGACGCCAAGGACTACAAGGGTGGCCTGAAGGGCAAGCTGAAGATCCACGACAAGGATCTCGACGTGAAGATCGATTCCAAGACGATCACGTCGCTGTCCACAGGCACCGGAGTGCTCTGCGGAGGCCTGCTGCTGGACGGTGCCACATCGTTCGCCTTCACGGCCATCGGCGACTTCGAGGTCGGTGACGTCGAGCAGGAGAACGTCGAGTTCTTCGCCTGCGGTGTCGACAACGGCAAGAAGGGCAAGGGCGATGACAACCAAGATCCGGATTACCTCTACGTCGAGGTGACGGACGGACCGACCTACAACACGGGAGATCGCGCCGACGACAACTACATCGACGGCGGCAACATCCACCTGCACGACCCGATCACCGACTCCAACACGAGCACCAGCGCTTCGGCGCCGGCGACGAGTGGCGGTTCGAGTGCCCAGGGTTCGCAGGCCAACACCAACTCGGATCTCATCGAGGGTCTGGGTGAGGTGCAGGTCGTCGACCTGGATCCGTTGCTGCTCAACTCGATGCCGGCCGGAGCACCCATGGTGCTGACTGCGGTCGTGTCGACGGACGGTCTGCTCGCCCTCGTCGGCCACGAGGTTGTCCTCAAGTGGGAGACGGCAGATGGGGCTACAGGTGAAGCGACAGCGCTCACCAACCTGGTCGGTGTTGCCACGTTTGCGGTGACCATGCCATCTGGCGATGTCACCTATACGGCGTGGAGCGGTGACCTCGACTCGAACGGAGTGCGAATCACCGGCAACTGATCGATCTGGGCTACGGCCCGAAATCGAGGGGGGATGGTGCCCCGGGCCGACAAGGCTCGGGGCACCGCTCTGTTTTCGGGTCCGGTTCGGGAAGAAATCACGGAACTCGCTCTGTACTCGTGACCAATCACCATCACGGGCTTGAAGGGAGTTCCAATGTTTCATGGTCGTGCGAATCGTGTTCTCGGTCTCATATCCGTGTTGACGCTGGTGGCGAGCTTGGTCATTGCGCCAGCAACCGCCGACGAAGGTCCATCCAGCGGTGCCGAGACCACCGCCACTGTCGCGTCTGAAGCAGCTGCGTCTGAAACGGTTACCGTCCAAGGACCAGCCGACACCGACCTCGAATTCCTCGCATGCGGCCGCGTGTTCTCCGACCCGCACGCGTACTGGCCATCACCGGCGCAGGCTCCCGCCAAATCGCCCTTTGCCAAGGGAAACGCCGAATGCGCCCAGACGGACTTCCTCGCGTATGCCGACATGGTCACCGGGATGGAATACCTCGAAACTCTCTATCCCGACTTCATCGATTTCCAGAAGCTCGAAGAGGACTACGGCCTGGGCCGTGACTGTGCGACGACCACCGACGCCGACGCCCTGTGCTCGGCAGGTCTCCCGACGCTCGGCGCCGACGGCCTCGATCGAACCCGCAGCGACCTGTACATGGTCCGACTTACCGACGAGCGCGTCACCACCGACAAGAAACTCTTCACCTTCCCACTGTCCATCCACGGCATCGAACGAGCGGGAGCCGAAGCCGGCGTGCGGGTCGCCGAAGATCTGGCCGTATGGGGCTACTGCGAAGCCGTCGCAACCGGAACTCTCGCCGACAACGGTCTCACGAACTGTGCCCAGGAGGACTTCGACGCCGATCCCTTGACGCTGTTCGAACATCCCCTGATGGAGACGCTCGGTTCGTCCGTCACTGCGGGTGACGCGCTTGCCCAGTCCGAGATCTACCTGGTCTTCGCCAACCCCGACGGCTGGCGCCGTGGCGACCCCGAGAACGGCACTCGCAGCTTCCAGCGGTACAACGGCAACGGCGTCGACATGAACCGCGACTGGCCCACCGAGGGCTACACGTTCCGCCCGTACACCCCGTGGTCGGAACCCGAGACGAAGGCGTTCGGCCAAGCCATGCAGTCCATCTCCGACACCTGGGATGGCGGTATCGACTTGCACGGCCAGAATGACGCTCGCGCCTTCAGCTTCACGCTGATGGGCGCTTCCCAGCGCGACTACGCCAAGAATCAACGAATCCTCCAAACGGTGACCGGTGCCTACCAGGACGCCGAGAACCGGCTTGCCTGGTCATCACTGATCAAGCCCAACGATGCCGATGAATCCGATCCACGCCTCTACGGCGTGCAGTGGGGCACTGTGTGGGACACCATCGACTACACCGTCACCGGGTCCCTGGGTGACTGGATCGACAGCCCGATCGGCCTTGGTGCCGACGGCATCGACAACGAGATGAGCTTCTCTCACCTGTACAACTGCGGCACCGGCACCTGCTACGTCCTCGAGAACGAGCAGCTTCATGTCGACGGCAACAAGAGCCTCATCTACGCCATGGTCAACTTCACGCTGCTGCCAGAGGACAACCACTTCGAAGTCCCCGGCGACAAAGTGGGCTACGTGCTCGACGACACGGTGCTCAGCGACGCCGGTGCTCCGCCGCCGCCCGACTACACCGGGTTCCCACAGCAACCTGGCGAGAGCGGCATCCAGCTCGACTTCAGCAACAACTGGACGTACGGATTCAATGTCCTCGGACCCGATGACGGCTTCTACAACGGCGGCATCGTTGGTACCGCTACCACGTTCAATGCCGGAGGCCTCAGTGCCGGATCTGTCAACTCGTTGATCATCGAGAAGTACCGCGGAGGCGAGAGTGACCCTGACGCCCTCGCCAGCTCCTGTGGCACGGACGACGACTGGGAAACCGTCAACGAATACTTCAACCAGTCGGTGGTCTACGTGCAGGGCGGACAGGCCGTGCACGCCAACTCGCCGCTTCCAGGTCCTTGGCGCATCTGTCTCACCGGTGACGAGGTGAACAACGCAACGTCGCCGATCGCCGAACTCGACGTCGATTTCACGCCAGAGGCGGGATGGGCAGATCCGGGCCAGGTGGCGTACGACGACGTCACCAACATGAACTTCTTCACTGAGCTCGGCCAGTACATGGACCCAGGCCAGCTCGAAGCGATCCAGCCTGATGACATCCTCGATGGGACCGTCGACCTCAGCCAGTACCGCTCCATCGTCATCGCCGACGACGCCTTCCCCGGATTCGTCGAGCCCGCTGCCACTGGCCCCGCGCAGCCGAGCCCGGCCGGCAGCCCCTACGACAACCCCGGTCTGACCACAGCTCCCTGCGCATACCAGCGGGGGATCACCGACGTGCCGGGCACGATAGAGCCAACGCCTGGCTGCGCTGCGACGATCGAATTCGACGTCGAAGACGCCTACAACAACCAGAAGCTGACCGTGGCGCTCGATGTCGCCAACGAAGGTGTCAACGACTGGGACCTCTACGTAGACGTCCAGGACCCGGTCTCCGGAGAATGGTTCGAGGCCGGACGCTCGGCCAGCGGCTCGGGGGACGAGACGGTGACTCTGCTCACGCCACCTCCCGGCCACTACCGGGCCCTGGTGGTCAACTGGTCGTCGACGCCTGCCTACACCCCGCAGACGCTCAGCATCGACTTCGACAACACACATTCGGGTCCACCACCCGGCCCATCGGATCGCACCGAAGCCGAACGTGACGTCTGGGGAGCAGCGCTGGAGTCCTACGTGGCCGACGGCGGCAACCTCGTGCTCACCGATGGTGCCTTGAAGAACCTCGCCTACATGGGGCTCATCAATCGACCCGGCATCATCAACTTCAGCGTGTACGCCGGCAACATCGGCTTCACGACTGACGGCACCGACGACACCTACGGCGATCCTCTGGCGGCCAACGTCAACCAGCCGGGAGCAGCCGAAGGAACGGGCCATCGCCATCAGACGTACGAGCCGGTACCGATCGGCTACGCCATCCAGGATGATGCAGGCAACGACTTCAACTCCTCACCGGTCTGGTCGGTCAACAAGACCTCATGGGAGAACGCAGGCGGGCGCGTGGCAGGTGTCACCGGACCCGGCCAGGTCACCCTCGGTGAGCTCGCCCACGGAGCAGGCGTCGTTCGAATCATCGGACCACTGCTGCCGATGCCGTCCCAGCAGTACTACCACCCGTTCGGGCTCGCCGATTACGCCTTGACCTACACGGGATATCAGGTGCTCAACAACGCACTCCAGTGGAACGGCATGGCCGGGCAGCCCCCTGAGGCGAACGACGACGTGGCCGAGACCAACGATGTCACCGAGATCGAGGTCCCGGTGCTGGACAACGACTTCGATCCCGAAGGGGGAGCACTCACCATCACCGGCTTCACGCAGCCTGCAGAGGGCACTGTGGAAGATCACGGTGGCGGCACTCTTCACTATCACCCCGAGCACGGAGCTGTGGGGACGTTCACCTTCGAGTACACGATCTCGGACCCCGAGGGCCTGACGGACACGGCAACGGTGACGATCAACGTCGAGGACCATCACGAGTTGGACCCGGCACGCAACGTTGCGCTGCCCTGTGAAGCAGTGAACACTCCGGGTGCGGTTCCCAGAGCGGCATTCAACATGGTTCACCTGGCCAACATGTGCGGCATCGTGGGCACTGATGTCGAATTCCAGTCGCGGCTTGCGGCCGATGGCACGGTGCATGACTACGCCTTCGTCGGCACGATGGGGTACGGCTTCCGTATCTACGACATCACCAATCCGCAGGCACCAACCGTCGCAGGCGGTTTCCAGGACACCGGATGGCAGAACGACGTCCAGGTGCGCGGCAACGTGGTCGTCTCGACCTTCGACGGCGTCGCCGGCGAGGACTCGACAACATCGACCTGCCTCGCTGAGATTCCCGGATCGAGCGGTCAGGGCGTCGACATCTTCCGCATCAACTTCGACCCGGTGACGGCGACGTTCACCACGACCAATCCGGCCTGCGTGGCCAACCCACCAGGCGGGGCGCACAACGCGACGCTCCACCCGAGCGGGGATTGGCTGGCGATCAGCAACTGCTGTTCGGACTGGGCGATGGACCTGGTCGACTTGAGGGACCTCGACAACGGCAACGCGACGCACACCTACCGGTTCATCGATGCCAGCAGGGAGAGCGCGGTAGGCCGGTGTCCAGCTGTCGGCGTCAGCTATGAGTGCGTCGTCGTGACCGCACCGGGCGGGGCTTCGGCGAGCGGCAGGTGGCAGCCACACGACGTCTTCTTCTCCGAGGACGGCAACACGATGTACGTCGCCGCGATTCAATCGTCGTTCATCGTCGATGTCACCGATGCGATGACCGGAACCGTGGAGACGATCGCGATCATCGACAACAACGATCCCGTGGATCCGGATCCATCCGCTGACATCGCAACCTCCCACCAGGCAGACACGACTTCCGACGGTGAGATCCTCGTGATCACCGACGAGAACGGTGGAGGGGTCACGGGCACGGGATGTAATACGAACGGTACCGGTGGCAAGATCGGGGCAGCCCACTTCTACGCGCTGTCGCCGATTGCCGGCGAGCCGACCACTGATACGGCATCGCCGTCCAATCCGGTGAAGCTCGGCTTCTATGTGAACCCGAATCCGGTGTTCGCTCCCGACGAACTGAGCGATGAACTGGATGCGCTTGGACGCGGTGAACGAGCGTGCACGATTCACGTGTTCCGCATCGGGGGCAATGGGACGTCTTCGCCAGGCGAGATCGAGGCCGGGTTCGGTGGGGTGTCCACAGTGGGCTCCCGCGAGTTCGTCACGGGTTGGTACGGGGCCGGCGTCTGGTACGTCGATTTCTCGGGACGGCCGTCGAACACGGACGACCACGTCGAAGACCCCCGCAGCACGTGGGGCAATACCCTCGGCTTCATCAACATGCCCGCTGCAGATGCGTGGTCGGCCAAGGAGTACAAAGGCCACGTCTACGCCGGAGACATGACCCGTGGGTTCGACGTCTACGGATTCGCCGAGTGCGACAACCCCATCGATTGCACCCTCGTCGTGCCGCTGAACAATCCGCCGGTCGCGGAGAACGATGCGGCGACCGTTGATGCCAGTGACTCCGTGATCATCTCAGTGCTGGCCAACGACTCGGATCCGGACAACGATCCGTTGACGATCCAGTCGTACACCGATCCAGCCAGCGGGACCGTGACCGACAATTTCAACGGCACGCTCACGTACACCCACAACGGGGACGGGGCCACCTCGGACTCGTTCACCTACGTTGTGCGAGACGGTCGTGGAGGCTCGGACACTGCCACGGTGTCGATCACCATCGTCCAGGAACCGAATGAGGATCCGGTTGCCGACGACGACGGTTACTCGACTGACGAGGACGTGACTTTGAGCGTTCCGGCGCCCGGAGTGCTCGCCAACGACAGCGATCCGAACGGTGACCCGTTGACGGTGAGTCTCGAAACCGACGTGAGTCACGGCAGTCTCACGCTCAACGACGACGGCTCGTTCGAGTACACGCCTGATGCCGACTATCACGGCAGCGACTCGTTCGCCTACACGGCGGACGACGGGAACGGCGGGACCGACACCGCAACGGTTGCGATCACGGTCGATCCGGTCAACGACGCCCCGGTTGCAGGCGACAACCAGTACTTCACCGACGAGGACACAGTGTTGAGCGTTCCGGCGCCCGGCGTGCTCGGTGACGACACCGATGTCGATGGAGACGCCCTGTCGGCGAGCCTGGACACGGATGTGAGTCATGGCAGTCTCACATTGAACAGTGATGGCTCGTTCGAGTACACGCCTGACGCCAACTACCACGGCAACGACTCGTTCAACTACACGGCGGACGACGGCAACGGCGGTACCGACACGGCAACAGTGTCGATCAGCGTCACCTCGGTCAACGACGACCCTGATGCGGTCGACGACGCCGGGACCGTGGTCGAGGGTGGTTCAGTGGACATCTCGGTGTTGGACAACGACAACGACGTCGACGGTGACTCGCTGTCGATAAGTGGGTTCACTCAGGGGACGTCGGGCACCGTCGTCAACAACGGAGACGGCTTGACCTACACCCACAACGGCGATGGCGCAGTGGCTGACTCGTTCACCTACACGGTCGACGACGGCAACGGCGGCACCGACACTGCAACCGTGTCGATCACGATCACCCATGACGGTGAAGTGTGTCGCAATGCGTTGTGTGAGAACGACGACAAGCCGGACGAGCTGACTCTGACCTTCACCGGTGGAGACTGCTCGGCATCGAACAACTCGCAAGAGGACAAAGCCGACTGCGAGGACTTCGCAGAGATTCCCGCAGGTGCCGTCTACATCAAGGCCACCAACAAGGACGATGCCGACTACGACAACGCCAAGGTGTGGTTCGAAGGCACGGTGAACCCGGGAGAAGCCTTCACACTGTCGGCGGCGATGGAAGCCGAAGACGACTTCGGTTCGAAGACGTTCATCCACATCTTCTCCGCCGACGGTGAAACGCTCCTCCAGACGGTGGAGATCCACACCAGCTGCTCGGTGCCACTCATCGAGGGAGAGCAATTCGGATCGCTCAACCTGGGTGACCCGGACGCCGACCCCGATGCGCCGATCTGTTCAGACGGTGAGGGCAGGGTGCACGGGTCAGGACACTGGGAGCGTGGCACCGACGAGAAGTACGACGAGGTCGACTTCAGCTTCGACGCCAAGCACTACAAGGGTGCGTTGAAGGGCAAGCTCAAGGTGAAGGACAAGGCGCTCGACTTCGAGATATACGCCAAGACCATCACGTCATTGACCACCGGCGACGGCGTCATCTGTGACGGGGTTGACCTGACCGGAGTGACCAACTCCTTCGCGTTCACCGCACTTGGTGACTGGGAGGACGACGCCACGGACACCGAGGGTCAAGGTGAGTACTTCGCCTGCGGTGTCGACAATGGCAAGGACAAGGACGGTCCAGCCGACATGTTCTACGTCGAGGTGGTTTCTGGACCACCGTTCACGTACTCCACCGGTGCACGCACCGGCGGCGACAACGACATCGACGGTGGCAACGTCCACCTCCACGACCCAATCGTGAACCCCGTGCCGGCCAACCAGCCGACAAGCGGTCCCACGGCGTCGACGAGCAGCAAGGATGCATCCGGTCTCGATTCGTCCTCGGGCCAGTCGAGTGGTCTCGGCAACCCGTCCTGGACGAGTCGGATCCGGCCCGGCGCCACCGGGATCCTGCGGCATCCGTCGACAGTCGACGAGGGCACTACAACGTCGACGACACTCGATGGTGAGACCCTCAACGGTGTCATCGACCTCGACCCGATACTGCTGAGCGAAGCTCCGGCGGGTACTCCGCTGGTCTTGACGGCGATCGTCGAGTCCGATGGTGGGCTGCTCACCGCGACACCCGCCGTCCTGCGTTGGGAGCTCAGCGACGGAACAGTCGGGGAGGTCACTGCTCTCACGGATGCGCTCGGTTTGGCAACCTTCGTGGTGACGGTGCCGAGCGGCGACGTCGACTACACCGTATGGGTCGGCGATCTCGACTCGAACGGGGTGCGGATCTCAGGTACCTGACGCCGTGTGGGAATCCCCCGGACCCCGCCATTCCCCTGAGGTGACGGTCCGGGGGTTTCCCCTCAGTGGGATCGAGATCGATCTTCTGAGAAAAAATGGAACTCGACGACGGTCGCCGGACAATCTACGTGTACGCAAATCGTCGAGAATTGGGGGCACCGATCCAACATCCGCTGCATGGAACGGTGCTCCCAATACCTCCATTCTGGCGAATCCAGCGATGGCGTGCTGAGACGCACTCCGGCGACGGTTGCGTCGACCCTGCCCGGACCTTCGCTACACGCTCCTGACGCGACGACGCCGGCCTCGCCCGATGGCGGTCGAGGGCCGGCGTCGCTCAGTAGTTGCTGAAGTGTTGCTCTAGCGAGCCACTTGTACCACTTCATACGGGACGTCGGGGCCGGGTTCCGTCGAGAACTTGGCATTCACCCCGTACAAGTAGGGCCCGAAGGCCGCTGCTGTGGTTGGGACGTCGAAGTCATCATCGGTGATCACGTCGGTGACCGTTCCGGACGCCAACGAACGTGACAGCTGGATCTCGACGATTCCGTTGATGCTTCCCACAACCGCGTACAACGTCCGACCGATGAGGACGAGGCCGTCACCGGCAACTGTTTCGCCGCCAAGGTCGATGAGCGTTGCGACGCCGGTCATCGGATCGACGGTGTAGAGCTCGCCGAAGAACGAGTTCACGAGGATCAAGCGACCGTCCGGCGCAACCTCGATGCCGTTCGAGTTGAACTGACCTTCTTCGAACGAGAAGTCGCCGCTCAGCGGGATGACAAATGCGTCGTCGGCGAAGCTGCCGTCGTCTGCGAGGGGTATGGCATAGAGCTGCGGAATGAACGAGTCGGTTGCGAACACGTAGCCGTCGCCGACGATCAAGTCGTTCACGAACGCTCCAGGTACGCCTGCGACGCCCACCACGGCTCCCGAATCGCCGTCGTACGCCGTGACGACCGCACCAGGACCACCGGCCACGTACAGCGTCCCTGTCGGGCGATCGAAGTCCATCCCAACGGCCAGGGCGCCTTCGACGCCAGGAACGAGCACGGCACCGTCGCCGCTTCTGATGTCGCCCCGATAGATCGCGCCATCGACCAGCGACCCTGTGTAGAACGTGGTCCCGTCGCCGGCAGCGATGCCCTCTGGGAAGAACCCATCAGGAAGTTCGATGACCTCGGGCAGCGTTGCCGGCATTGCTGGTGCGGTTACTCCGAGCGCGAGCATGCAGACGGATACGAGTGTGAGTAGTCGGCGCATTGATTCCCCTTCTTTCGACCGATTCACTTCAACGTACCGCGATTCGTGCGGCTACCAGAAACATCGGAGCCGATTGCTCGCCGATGAATCTGGTTCGAAGAGTCTTGTCCGGCGGGGTACTCTTCCCGTCGGGTCGATTGAGGCCCAACTGAGGAGGAATCAACATGAAGTTCAAATTGCGTGGCCTCGCCATGCTGGCACTTGCAGTGGCGCTCGTAGCGTCGGCTTGCGGTGCCGACGATGCGGGCAGCGGTGGCGAGTGTGACGGAGCTGACGAAGGCTTCCCAGATCTGGAGTGTCGTGAGGTGACGGTTGGCGTCGAGAACGCGTACCTACCGTTCAACTTCATCCCTGCCGGCGAAACCGAAGGCGTTGGCTGGGACTACGACGCTTGGGCCGACATCTGCGACCGTCTCAACTGCAAGCCCATCATGACCGAGGCCGGATGGCCCGCCGTGATCGACCAGGTTGCAGCCGGCGAAATCGACACGGCGGCTGACGGCATCTCGATCACCGACGAACGCGCGGAGATTGTCGACTATTCGAAGCCGTACATGACGGTGCAGCAGAAGTTCATCGTCCAGTTGGACGACGACCGCTTCGGGTCGGCGGACGACATCATCAATGGTGACGCCCTCGTCGGCACGCAGGTGGGTACGACGAACTTCGAGCTGGCTCAGACGCTGCTTGGCGGCGACGAGCGCATTCAGGCGTTCGACCAGTTTGGTCTCGCGATTCAGGCACTCATTGCCGGCGACATCGACGCGGTCATCATCGACGACGCAGCCGGCCTCGGCTATGTCGGCGAGAACGCTGATCTGATCAAGACGATCGACGATGCGCTGCAGAGCGATCCGCTCGGCTTCATCTTCCCGAAGGGAAGCGACCTGGTTGCCGGAGTCAATCAGGCCATCGACGCGATGATCGCTGACGGCACGATGGAGGAGCTCGGGAAGAAGTACTTCACCGATGCCTTCACCGTCACGTACGACGATATCGAGCCAGTCGGCGGTTGACAGTCAACGCAGAGACCACGTCTCTAGGATGCGCCGGGCCTTGTGCCCGGCGTTTTCTATTGCGGGACGTGTGACGTGGAGATCGTGAAACCGGAAGAGACCTCGCCGGCCCCCGCGTCCAGCATCATCTCGTGGAGTGCTTCGGAGTTCCCTTGGTGGCTCGTAGCGCTGCTCGGGATCATCGGTGCAATGGCGCTGACGGTTTTCCTGAACGTGGAGTACCAAGAAGCGTTCCTGCGAATCATCCCAGGACTTACGCTCACCTTCGCGGTGACCATTGCGGCGTTCATCGCCTCACTCGCGCTCGGTCTCATCATCGGGCTTGGCCGTATCGCTCAGCCACGCGACGGAGCCGGACTGGCGCGTCGAGCCCTCGTGACGTTCGTCCGCAACGCCGCCACGCTCTACATCGAGTTCGTGCGGGGCATCCCTGTCATCGTGTTCATGTTCGCTGTGGCGTTCGTACTTGCTCCCGACTTCGCCGACCTGATCAGGGTCGAGAGCCGAGCCATCACTCAGGCCTATCGAGGTGCAGCTGCGCTGGCGTTGTTCTACGCAGCATTCATCGCCGAGGTCATTCGCGCCGGCATCCAATCAGTCCCTGTCGGCCAGATCGAGGCCGGGAAAGCCGTTGGCCTTCACGGCAGGCAGGTAATGCGGCTGATCATCCTGCCGCAAGCCGTGCGGAACATGCTCCCCGCGCTCGGCAACGACCTCATCTCTCTCATGAAGGACACCTCGTTGCTGTCAGTGCTGGCAGTGCGAGAGCTGACACAGCAGGCTCGTCTCTACTCGGGCTCGACCTTCAGATTTCGTGAGAGCTTCTTCATCCTGATGGTGATCTACGTCGCGTTGACCCTGATCCTGAGCCTCCTCCTGCGTTGGTACGAGAACAAGATCTCGGTTCCCGGCACATGACCTGGAAGGCTGAGATCGAGGGTCTGCACGACTTCTTCGCCGACTGGTTCTCCGGCAGTGCACAGGAGAGCGACCTGACGCGCCTCAGTGACGCCCTCGAAGCCGACTTCACGATCGTGGACCCAAATGGCGCCGAACACACTGCCGACGAGACCGTTGCGAGCGTCGACAATGCCCGCGGAAGCCGAGCCACAAGGATCGAGACGAGAAACCACCGTCTCCTGTCGGAATCGGCCGACTTCGTCGTCGCCCGCTACGAAGAGTGGCACGACGGAACAAAGGGCAGGATTTCGACCGTGGTGTTCCGCAAACGCGACGAGGGTCTTGGCTGGCTGACGGTCCAGGAGACCTGGTTGTGAATCTACGGTTGGTGGTGCTGGGGTCGGCTCAGGACGGTGGAGTGCCGCAACTGGGCATGAGTCCGGCGCAAGAGCAGCGGTACACCGCGAGCCTGGCGATCGTTTCAGACGGGGGTCATGCGTTCCTCATCGACGCGTCGCCTGATCTTCGGCACCAGCAGCGAGCGCTGATGGCGCACGACTGGTACTCGCAGCGGAGCAGCGCAGATCCGTTCGACGGCGTGGCGATCACTCACGCTCACATGGGTCACTACACCGGCCTCGTGAACTTTGGGATGGAGGCACAGGCGGCTCGGGGCCTGCCGTGTTGGGTCACACCTCGTATGGCCCAGTTCCTGACGGCCAACCAGCCGTGGCAGGCGTTGGTCGTGTTTGGCCACATCGCCCTCAACCCACTCGCCGAGGGTCAGGAGTTCGAACCGTGGGAGGGCGTGTCACTCCGGCCTGTAGTGGTGCCGCATCGCGCCGAATTCACCGACACGGTCGGGTTCTCGATCACCAATCAGTCGACCGGAGTGAGTGCGTTTTATCTTCCGGACCTCGATGCCTGGAGCCCGGAGGCGGAACGTGAGGTGGCGAATCACGACATCTCGCTCGTGGACACGTCGTTCTACAGCCGCGACGAGCTACCGAATCGCGACATGAGCACGTTCCCGCATCCGATCGCAACCGACACGATGGACCGGTTCGAACATCTCGTGGGAGAGCGCATGATCGTGCTCACGCACCTCAATCACAGCAACCCGCTCACCGATCCACAGAGCGTGGAATCGAAATCGGCAGCGGCGAGAGGCTTCCACGTAGCAACCGACATGATGGAGATCGACCTCTAGACGCGGTGCGCCGCCTCGTTGAGCGCCCGCATCTCGCTGGCAAGGTGATCAGACAGTTGCTCTTGCCGCAACCGCCACGACCAATTGCCTGCAGGCTCGCCCGGGGTGTTCATTCGGGCCTCGGTCCCGAGCCGCAGGAAGTCCTGCAGCGGGGCGACGGCGACCTCGGCCCGTGACGCCCATACGGCCCACACCATCGCAGCGGCGATGTCGTCGCCGTCGGTGCCGAGGTAGTTCCGTGCCATGTTCTTCTCGGTGTCCGAAGCCGACTCCCACCACCCAACGGTCGTGTCGTTGTCGTGAGTGCCCGTGTACGCCACGCTGTGCTCGCGGTACCGATGAGGGAGGAAGTCGTTGTCGGGATCGCCGTCGAACGCAAACTGCAGCACTGACATGCCGGGAAGATTCCAGCGGTCGCGTAGTTCGAACACGATGTCGTGCAACTCGCCAAGGTCTTCGGCGATGATCGGCAACTCACCGAACTCATCACGAATCGCGGCGAAAAATGCATCCCCAGGGCCGTATTGCCAGCGACCCGTTTCCGCAGTCGGCGCATCCGCGGGAATCTCCCAGTAGTCGGCGAACGCTCTGAAGTGGTCGATCCGGACGATGTCGACGGCATCCAGGACGGATCGCAGCCGAGCCTTCCACCACGCGAACCCCGTCTCGTGGTGCCTGTCCCATCGGTACAGCGGGTTGCCCCAGAGTTGCCCGGTTGCGGAGAAGTAGTCGGGTGGGACGCCGGCCACGACAAGAGGTTGTCCCTCGTCATCGAGCATGAACAGTTCCTGGTTCGCCCAGACGTCGGCAGAGTCTGCCGCTACGAAGATCGGGAGATCTCCAACGATGCGGACGCCGGCGCTGTGGGCTTCTTCTTTCACTTCCGCCCACTGGCGAGCGAAAAGGAACTGCCCGAGGACATGACGCTCCACGCTGTCGGCGAGACGAGTACGTGCTTCGGCGAGCGCATCGGCATCCCTCAGGCGAACCGCTTGGTCCCATGTGGTCCACGGCTCACCACCGTATTCGTCCTTCAATGCCCGGAACAACGCGTAGTCGTCGAGCCACGGTTGTGCGGCCGCCCATTCGGTGACCTCGAGTCGCCAGGACGCGGCGTCTCCCGCCTTGAAGTGCCCGTACGCGGTGTCCAGTAGGTCGTCCTTCCAGCCGATCACCCAGCCGAAGTCGATTCGATCCGCCGGAAAGTCAGGGACGTCTTCGACGTCGTCTGGGGTGAGGAACCCGTCGCGAACGAGACGCGTCGGACTCAACAAGAAGGTGTTGCCCGCAAACGACGAGAACGTTTGATAGGGGGAATCTCCGTAGCCGGTTGGCCCCAGAGGGAGTATCTGCCACAGCCCGGTCTTCGTTTCGCCGAGAAACCGAATCCACTCGCTGGCCGCAGGACCCAGGTCCCCGATACCGAAGCGACCCCATAGGCTCGAAGGATGAAGTAGTACGCCAGAAGTTCGTTGCATCGGCGGCATTCTGCCAGGTATTCCAGGGACGGAGTGCTTGCTCGCTACGCCGCTTTGGCCCCGTCCAACCAAGGTAAAGTCTCCAGAACAATTCACGAGAGGTTTCAGGTAGTGACAGTCCAAACGGTTCCGGGCAAGGTACAAGAGAACGGCACGCAGATTGCGAGCAGGCCCGCGTATTACGCGAAGCGCGACGGCTCTTGGCAGAAGACGACGTGGGGCGAATATGCCACCCAGGTTCGGAACGCCGCCAAGGCGCTCATTGCAATGGGCGTCGCGCCTGGCGACCCGATCGCCATCCTCGGATTCAACCGTCCGGAATGGATCATCATGGACGTCGCCGCCATGTCCGTGGGTGCCGTTCCGGCAGGGATCTATACGACGAACTCACCGTCGGAGTGTCACTACATCCTGGACCACTCCGGAGCGCCGGTGATTCTGGTCGAGGACGAGGGCCAGCTGGACAAGATTCGCCAGGTGCGAGGCGACCTCGCCTCGTTGCGGGCAGTCGTCACCATGGAAGGTGTCGACGCAGTCGAGGACGACGGCGTCCACACGTGGGACTCGTTCATGGGCATGGGTGCCGAAGTCTCCGACGATCACTTTCAGCAGCGCCTCGATGCATTGCAGGCGGACGATCTCGCCACCCTCATCTACACGTCTGGCACCACGGGCAAGCCCAAGGGCGTGATGCTCAGCCACGACAACCTGGTGTGGACGGCACTGCGAGCCGCGGACGCGTTTGGCATCAATGGCGACGACGAAGGCATCTCCTACCTCCCGCTGTCGCACATCGCCGAGCAGATGTTCAGCATTCACCTGCCGACAATCGTGGGCAGCTCGGTGTCCTTCGCCGAGTCGATCGACAAGCTCGCCGAGAACCTCAAAGAGATCAAGCCGACCGTGTTCTTCGCGGTGCCACGGGTTTGGGAGCGGTTCCATGCAGGCATCACTGCCAACTTGGCGGAGACCACTGGCGCCAAGGCCAAGATCGGGGCGTGGGCGATGGGTATCGGTCGCAAGGTGGCCGACCTGCGTAACGAAGGCAAGGAACCCTCGGGCGCACTCGCCGCTCAGTACAAGATCGCGGACAAGTTGGTGTTCCACAAGGTCAAGCAGGCGCTCGGAATGGAAAGAGCACGGGTGGTGTCCTCCGGTGCTGCACCGATCAGCAAGGAACTGCTCGAGTTCATGTCCGGCCTCGATCTGATCATCACCGAGGTGTACGGGCAGTCGGAAGACACCGGACCGACGTCGACGAACGTGCCGGGTCGGACCCGCTTCGGGAGTGTCGGACCGGCGTACCCCGGTGTCGACGTCAAGATCGCCGACGACGGTGAGATCTTGGTGAAGGGCCGCAACGTCTTCCTCGGGTACTACAAGGACGAAGCCGCAACCGCGGAGACGCTCAAGGACGGATGGCTGTACTCGGGAGATCTCGGTCGGTTCGATTCGGACGGTTTCCTGCACATCACGGGTCGCAAGAAGGACATCATCATCACCGCGGGTGGCAAGAACGTAGCTCCCAAGGCGATGGAAGGTGTCCTCAAGTCGAGCCCGCTCATCTCGGAAGCCGTGCTCATCGGCGACCGCCGCAAGTACTTGACCGCGCTCATCACGTTGGACGAGGAGGCTGCGGCACGCTTCATGGCCGACGCCGGCCTCGAGGGTGAACCGCACGACGACCCGACCGTGATGGCGGCGCTCGAGGAATTGGTCGACAAGGCGAATCAAGAATTCGCCAGAGTCGAGCAGCTCAAGAAGTTCTGTGTCCTGCCTCGTCAGCTGACCATCGAGGACGGCGAACTCACGCCGACGCTGAAGGTGAAGCGCAACGTGGTCAACGATCACTTCTCGGACCTCATCGAAGGAATGTACGCCGACTGACGACGATCACTCGCCGCTGAGCGGCGTGATGTGCGTCCGTAGCTTCGATTGGCCTGCGCGTAGCGCGACCTCCACTGCATGTGGTGTGGCGGCGCGCGCAAACACGAACCCGAGGTAGGAACCACCGTCGGGGAGCGCAGTGACGGTCGAGCCTCTGGCGGCGGTGATCGTCACTTCGATGATCCCGGGTACCTCGAGCGCCTGGGCGACGCCGCTGACGTTGACGAAGGTGCCGGTCTGTGGGGCGTTGAGCATGTAGACGCCGGTCGCGGCCGAACTCGGTTCGATGGACCCGATGGAGCGACCCAACGCAGCCCGCATGAGTATTTCTTCCAGTGGGACCGACAGCACGGAGAATCGGATGGCGCGCCCGCACATACCGCCGATGGGGCGAGCAGCCAACTCGATGAGTCCGGGCACACCATCGTCTGAGACCCGAAACTCGATGTGCACCGGGCCCTCCTCGAGTCCGAGTGCTCTGCATGCGTCGCCGGCGGCCTGCTTCACGCGTCGCTGGAGATGCGGTGCCAGCCGACTCGGGCTGATGAGGATGGTCTCGGCGAAATAGGGTCCATCCATCGGATCCGGCTTGTCGAACAGCGACAACGGCGTCAGCTCGCCCTGTCGCAGCAGTGCTTCGAGCGCGACCTCTCGGCCGGGCATGAAGGTTTCGACGATCAATGGAGCGGAATCGCCAACGAGGCGTCTGGTTCTCTCATAAGCGCTCTCCAGGGCGTCCACATCATCGGCTCTGATGACACCTTCACTTGCCGACCGGCTGGCCGGCTTCACGACCACGGGATAGGGCAGATCCGTGTTCAGTTCGTCTGCGGACCGAACGATCCGGAAGTCTGGCTGGGCAAGGCCCGCACGCTGCCACGCCATGCGCTGTGCGATCTTGTCACGGGTGGCCGCGGCCGCCGCGGGGGGATTGTGTGGGAGATCGAGCAACTCGCCCACTTTGGCCGCCAGCAGCACCCCGCCGTCGTCGGCGGCGATGATTGCGTCGAGATTCGGGAAGGTTCGAGCGATGCGGTCGGCGGAAGCATCGGGCTCGTTGAGGTCGACCTCCATGAACTGGTCGGGTGTGGCGAGAATCTGATGTTCGTCTGAGATGACGACCAGATCGCAACGCAGCCGCCGTGCCGCCGTGATGAAGTCTTCAGTGCGATAACCCGAGGAGGGGAGGATGAGGCCGGTGGTTGACACCAACAAATGCTAGGTGTCTGTTCGGAATCTTTGGACCACAGGTGCGGTTACCCTTCCACCATGACCATTGACATCACTGAGAAGGCCCTTGAACGCATCCTCGAACTCCTGGACGGCGAGGAAGGTGACGAGCAGATCGCGCTCAGCCTGTCCGTCACCGGCGTCGGAGCGCGGGGATACACCTACGAGACCGCGTTCATGCACCTTGCAGACGCAGCGGAGCAGGATCTGGTGGAGCAACACGGACGCCTTCCGGTGGTCATCGATCGCGGATCGATCGACAAGCTCCAGGGATCGGTGCTCGATCTGTCGAATGATCTCCTGAACCCTGGACTGGTGCTGCAGAATCCGAACAGCCCCAGCCCGATGATCGACACCTCCGGTGCCGCCGAACTCACCGGCGAGGTCGCCGAACGTGCCAAGTGGGTGCTCGACAACCAGATCAATCCGGCCATCGCAGGTCACGGCGGGTTCGCCGAACTGGTCGCCGTTGAAGATGGCACCGCGTTCTTGCGGCTGGGTGGCGGTTGTCAGGGGTGCGGCATGGCGGCCATGACGCTGCGCCAGGGGATCGAAGTGGCACTCAAAGAGGCCGTGCCTGAGATTCTCAACATCGTCGATGTCACCGACCATGCCTCAGGCGCCAACCCGTATTTCGAGGCTGCCGCCAAATAGCACAACGGCGCCCCGAAGGGCGCCGTTGTTTACAGAAGGGATGGAGACACCCGGCTCGGGTGTGCAGTCGCCGAATGCGTGCGGGTATTCGACTAACCGACTGCCTCCATCCGAGGGTTACGCGCTGACCAGGTCGATGACCTCAGCCTTTGCGTCGGCGCCACTCTCAACACCCTCGGGTGCCGGCCGTAGCGCACTGACGGCAGAGAGCACTCCACCGGCAGCATCCGCCCCCAGACGGGGGAGGTTCGCCGAGCGGCGGGAGTAGTAGGAACCGCGAACCTCAGGCTCGACTTCCTTCTTCTCCTCGCTTTCGACTGATTCTGCGAGGTCGGTGAACCTCGAGCGGTAGGCCTCGGGGGCCTTCTGTGGCGGAGGGGTCACACTTTCGAACCGGGATGGCTCGAGCTCAGCCTTGTGCGTGTTTAACGTCGAAGTCACCTCGGTGAGTTGGCTCAGGGAGCCGCGAGCGATCGCGCTCATTCTCGACTCGAGGTCGGTGGCGATGGTGTGCCATTGCGCAAGTCGTCCACGGACTTCTTCATGTTCCTTGTCGAAGGCGTCAGAGCGAGCCTTGAGTTCGGCGTCGCGGTCGGCGACGATTCTTGCCGACTCGTCTTCGATCATTGCGAAGATCTCGGAGCTTTCTTTCTTGGCGGCGGCGATGATGGTCGTCGCCTCGGCTCGAGCTCGTTCGATGATCTCGGTGGCTTCGGTGCGAGCGCTGCTGAGCGCAGCCTCGCTGTCCGTGCGTGCCGCGGTGATCATCTCGTACGCTTCGCGCTGAGCGCTGTTGCGGACCCCTTCGGCTTCGGCGTGGGCTGCACTGACCTCGCCGTCGATCGACTCTTTTGCGGTCTTGAGCATCTCTTCGCGAGTCTTGGTAGCGGCGATGAGAGTGAGGTGCACAGCCTCTTCCTTCTCACGAGCCGCCTTGAGCTCAGTCTCGAGTTCTTCGAGTCGTTGCTGAGAGCCACCCGACGCCTGCTGTTGCATACTGGTCAGGAAGTTGTCGACTTGATGGATGTCATATCCCCGCCGGACGACATCGAAGTCTGCGTGTTGCATAGGCCACCTGTCTAGTTTGGCCTTCCCAGACTGCACGTACCCATCAATTGCCCACCCAGAGAGTACGACAGAGCACTCCCCGTAGTCAACCTAGTTACCGCGGTTCAGCGAGAAATAGTCATTGCATAGTCACTCGGAGGTCGTCATGAGGTTATGCCCGCGTCGAGGCCGGCCTCCAGAGCTTCGAGCGCATACAGGTGAGAAACGATCGCAGTGATGTCAGCTGCGAACTCGGAACGGGTGGCGCTCGCTTCGAGGATTCCCCTGTTGGCGGCCAGTTTGATGGCGCTGTCGAACAGCACCGTCGACACCGATTCGACGCTTTGGATCTTGCGCTGCGCCTCGTACTGCTTGCCGAGGGCGATTGACGCCTCGAGTAGCTCGGCCTGGTCGACCGCAGTGTCTGGCGGGAAGATCGCGACGGCATCAGCAACGATTCTGTAGGCCTCCAGGAACGGCTTGAGTACGGCGCCCGACCGAAACGGCCTGGCGGCAACGAGGAGGTCTCGTGCAGAGCCGGCGTCGAGCTGAC
>JABDJC010000075.1 GCA_013003395.1 Acidimicrobiia bacterium | reverse complement strand
GACAGCGCGATGTTCGCGCCGCCCGCAACCGCCCCAGCCCCGTAGTTCTCATCCCAGGCGTCGTTGAGCGTGGCTTTGTACTCCCACTCCCCGGCAGGAACGGTGAATTCCGCCTGCCAGAGGCCGTCCTCTGCGTCGGAGCTCAATTGCGTTTCAGGACAGTCGGCCAGCCAGTCCGCGGAACAACCCAGTTCGTCCTGAAGCGAGCCCGCGACCGTGACCGCAGTCGGTTCCGCGGTGTGATCGGCGCTGGCACCCGACGATACGACCAACAGCGAGGCGACCACGCTGACGAGCGCAAACAATGAAATGGTTCGACGACGAGACATGCTGATGATCCTCAATCCCCTGTTCAAAACAACAGTCCGAGTTGGTGCGACAACAGCACGACTCGGACCGGTTGAACACTAGCGAGCGGGTGCGTCAGGATCTGCGGCCGAGCGCTTCCTTCCGATCCGCTTCTGGCGACCTCGGTGTAGCTTCGGCGGTAGGGAAAGAGGCACGACCAAGGGGAGGAAACATGCGTGATCGAGGACTGATTAGTCGAATTGGATTGGTGTTGAGTGTTGTGCTCGTCGCTGCACTGACGAGCGGCGCGGCGGCTGGCAGCGTCGCGGTGGTGGTGGAGCGCGACGTCGCCATCCCTGCTGGGGATCACCACATTCCGGGCACCCTCACCATGCCGTCCCGCCCGGCGGGTACGACGGTGCCGGCAGTCTTGATGCTCCACGGCTTCGGCAGCGAGAAGGACGAGGTCGGCGACATGTATGCCCGCGTCGCCGAGGACCTCGCCGAGCGCGGCTACGCCTCGCTCCGAATCGACTTCGCAGGTTCTGGAGACAGCACAGAACCCTGGACCAACAATGACTATGTCGGGATGGTCGACGACAGCAGGGTCGCTCTCGACTATCTCATACGACTGCGGGCCACGAACGACGACCGAATCGGTCTTCTCGGATTCAGTCTCGGGACGAAGGTCGCCATGGGTCTTGCGGGGACCGACGATCGCGTCGCGGCATTCGCCTCATGGTCTGGCAGCACAGCCAACGGGGAACAAGACTTCCAGTTCTTCTTCGACACGTACTACGAGACGGCGCTCGCCGAAGGCTCGGTCGTCGTCGATCTTGGCTTCACCGTTGTCGAGCTGAGTCTCGAATGGTTCGACACCATTGCGGCTTCGACGAACCTCGACGCCATGGCTGCCTATAGCAATCCGCTGTTGGCGATCGCGGGCACCGACGACACGGTCGTTGACCCAGTTTCGTCTCGGGAACTGATTCGCTGGTCGGGCACGCTCGATGCCACCTTGCGCATTCTGCCGGGTGCCGATCACATCTATCACGTGCTCACCGACGACCAGACGTTGGCGGAACAGGTCATGACGATCACGGCCGACTGGTTCGCAGACAAACTGTGACGACCCGAGGCGTGCACAGGTGGGCGAGCCAATCGCGGTGGTACCGACGATGAGTGGACTCGACCAGGTGGAGGCCTATCTCGCCGGCGTGGAATCGCCTCAGCGCGAAACCCTCGAGAGGGTGAGGGCGACCATCCGATCGATACTCCCGTATGCCCGCGAGGAGCTGAAGTACGGATTGCCGGCGTTCACGCTCGACGGCAAGGGCGTCGCCGGATACGGAGCATTCAGGCAGCATTGTGCCTATTTTCCGATGAGCGGTGAGGTGATCGAGCAAGCGGGTGCCGCGCTCGCAAGCTACGACACGTCCAAGGGAGGAGTACGTTTTCCGACCGATGGACGACTCCCGGTCGAGTTGATCCGTCGACTTCTGAAACTGCGAATGGCGGAGATCTCCGCTGTCGAGAACGGGCGTCGCGTCGAGTACTTTCCAGACGGTCGACTCAAGGCCACCGGACAGATGAAGGACGGGCTCCTGCACGGCAAGTGGCAATGGTTCCGTCAAGACGGAACATTGATGCGGACCGGACAGTTCTCGAAGGGCGAGAAGGTCGGGACGTGGACCACCTGGAACAGGGACAACCCAGCGCCCGAGAACTGAGGCGCGCTGAGCTCCAGGGCAGCAGCGCTTGAACGGCCGTACTCACGACGAAGAGTGAGAGCCCGCCGAGGCGGGCTCTCACTTCAGTTTGTCGATTGTTGCGGATCAGCCTGCGGGGATCAGCACCGCGTCGATGACGTGGATGACGCCGTTGGACGTTTCGATGTCCGTGATGATCACTTGCGAATCGTTGATGAACACCGAGTCGCCTTCGACCCTGATTGTCACATCGGACCCTTGCAGGGTGGTTGCCGAGTCGAGCCCGACCACGTCAGCGGCGAGCACCTTGCCTGACACGACGTGATAGGTGAGTACGTCGGTGAGTGCAGGTATGTCCGCCAACAGTCCATCTACGGTTCCGTCGGGGAGTGCCGCAAACGCGTCGTCAGTTGGTGCGAAGACGGTGAACGGTCCCTCGCCCTTGAGCGTGTCGACGAGGTCAGCAGCCTGCAATGCTGCCACGAGGGTGGTGAATCGGCCGTCTGCGATGGCCGTATCGACGATGTCCGCCATCTCGTTGGCGGCCGGTGCCGCGGTCGTATCAGGGACAGCTGTCGTAGTCGTGTCGTCGGTAGAGCTCGAGCAGGCTGCCGCGACGAGCGACAGAGCGAGGATTGCGCCGACGAGAAAACGTGTTCTCATTGTGGACTCCTTGTGAATTGATGATGTGGTCTTGCAGACCCCGTCACCTCAGTGGGTGACGGGAGGTCTGGTGAGGTCCCTTCTTGATCTCATCATGCATACGGATCGGAGCGGTGAATCGGATGATGATCTTTTTCGGAATCTCCTTGCACCAATCGGAAGCTTTTGCGCTGAGCAGATAGCGACACGGTCCTACCTATATTCGACACCGATGTACCACGAACGCACCACATGACGCACGAACCAACTCACCGCATAGAGCGACCAATCATGCGACAGGATTGGCGAGCTCTCACGTACATTCACTGGCCTTTCAGGGCGGAATCAGTCCAGGCACTCCTCCCATCCGATCTCCAGGTGGACACTTTCGATGGCCTTGCCTGGGTCGGGCTGGTGCCGTTCCGAATGGAAAACGTGGCCGCACGCTCCACGCCGGCGATTCCGTATTTCGGAACTTTTCCCGAGACGAATGTGCGCACCTACGTTCGAGGCGGCGATGGTCCCGGGGTCTGGTTTCTCTCGCTGGACATTTCCCGGCTGCTACCGGTGGTGATCGCACGAGCGACCTACCGGCTCCCCTACATGTGGGCGAAGATGGAGATCGTCGAGCGCAACAACTCGATCACTTACGAGATGTCGCGTCGCTGGCCACGACCGGTCTCCCGGTCCCGTTTGGAGGTCGAGATCGGAGAGCGGATTGCCGAACCTACCGACTTCGAGCACTTCCTGAGTGCCCGGTGGCGGTTGTATACGATGCTCGGTCGCAAGCTGGCATTCGCCAGAGTCGACCATGAACCATGGCCACTCCACCGAGCAACAGCGAAGTGCGACGACCAATTGATGTCCGCCGCCGGCTTCACGCCACCAGATTCACAACCACACGTGATGTATTCGCCTGGAGTTTCCGTGCGGATCGATCGGCCGCGCTACGTGTGACAGTTGAACGTGTCGATGGGCATCGGCTCGGGAACGGTCCGACTACCGGGGGTCGACTGCGGGGTGGTCGCTGTCGCGTGGAACGTGCAGCTCGGTGTAGGGACTGTTGTCCTTTATCTCGACGCCTGCCGAGCGCAGATCAGTGAGATGCACCTGCTGAAATCGCTGCATGAAGAACGCAAGAGTTGCCCATGTCGTCATGGCGAACATGACAGCACCGAAGCTGAATATTGCGATTTCACTCATTGATTCTCTCCCGTCAGCACGAGCGTTCCCAGCGAATGAATCGCAGGAACCCACAAACCGACGAACAAGCCGAGCTCTCTGTCAACCAAGAACCAGAGCGACACCGAAAGAACGAAAGACGCAAATGCAGCCAGCATGAAGACCATCTTCGTTCGATGGAACGACGACATCGACGTGATCATTTCCGTTCGACTCTGACGCTGGATTGTGCGGTCAGCCATGCGGTACTCCTCGCGCTGTTGGTACCTGGTATTCGTAGCGTAGACCCTGATCGGATGAACCTGGCCGGAAATCCGGCCGGCTTTTCTCGAGTCGTGCGCGGGCCGGCAGCCAATCGACTCGTGGATGATTCCCACAGCGCGGGCCACTCCAGTCGAGGCGGCAGACACACGTGCAGCCATGCGTTGCCGTGGCCCTGCCCTCCCCTGGGTCAACGTTGAGGGATCGTCTAGATTGGGTTTGTGAGACCAACTGACACGTCGAGCGGCGCCACCATCGGCCTTCTCAACCGCTCACCATCAATTTCACCATCACTGGGTCACACCCATCTTCGGTGCAAGGAGCAGCAATGACAGAAGAAACAGAACTTGCCGAACTGAACGAGAGCGTGAAGGGATGTCCAGTCATGCATGGCGCGCACGCAATGCAGGCTGCGACAGGGTCTTCTGCCAACCAGCACTGGTGGCCGAACCAGCTGAACCTGAAGATGCTCAGCCAGAACTCGCCGCTGATCGACCCCATGGGCGAGCGATTCGACTACGCCGCCGAGTTCAACTCGCTCGACATGGACGAACTCACCAAAGACGTCGACGCCGTGATGACCGACTCGCAGGACTGGTGGCCAGCCGACTACGGCCACTACGGGCCGTTCTTCATCCGAATGGCTTGGCACAGCGCAGGCACGTATCGCATCCACGACGGCCGGGGCGGTTCCTCGTCTGGCACGCAGCGATTTGCTCCGCTCAACAGCTGGCCGGACAACGTCAACCTCGACAAGGCCCGCCGCTTGTTGTGGCCGGTCAAGCAGAAGTACGGCCGCAAGATCTCGTGGGCCGACCTGATGATCTTCGCCGGCAACCGAGCGCTGGAGACCATGGGTTTCAAGACCTTCGGTTTCGCCGGTGGCCGAGAGGACGTGTGGGAGCCGGAAGAGGACATCTACTGGGGACCTGAAGCCACGTGGCTCGGTGACGAGCGCTACAGCGGGGACCGCCAACTCCAGAATCCGCTCGGCGCGGTCCAGATGGGCCTCATCTATGTGAATCCGGAAGGCCCCAACGGCAACCCAGATCCAATGGCGTCGGCCAGGGACATCCGCGAGACTTTTGCCCGCATGGCGATGAACGACGAGGAGACCGTTGCCCTGGTCGCCGGGGGCCATACGTTTGGCAAGACGCACGGTGCCGCCGACCCCGAGAAGTACGTGGGTGCCGAACCAGAAGGCGCAGGTATCGAGGAGCAAGGCTTCGGCTGGAAGAGCACGTTCGGCAGTGGCAAAGGCGTCGACACGATCAGCAGCGGGCTGGAAGGGGCATGGACGGCGACGCCGATCGAGTGGGACAACAGCTACTTCGACACGTTGTTCGGCAATGAATGGGAGCTCACTCACAGTCCTGCCGGTGCCCAGCAGTGGACGCCGAAGAACCCAGAGGCTCAAGGCACCGTGCCGGACGCGCATGATCCGACGAGAACGCACGCACCAATGATGTCGACTGCCGACCTGGCGCTGCGCGTTGATCCCATCTACGAAGCCATCTCTCGCCGATTCCACGAGAACCCGGACCAGTTGGCGGACGCATTCGCCAAGGCTTGGTACAAGCTGACGCACCGCGACATGGGTCCGGTCACTCGTCTCCTCGGCCCGTTGGTGCCGGCTGAACCGCAACTCTGGCAAGATCCTGTTCCCGAGGTGAGCGGCGAGTTGATCGACGATCAAGACGTCGCCGCCCTGAAGGCCAAGATCCTCGAGTCGGGTCTGTCCGTCTCCGACCTCGTTTCGACCGCGTGGGCATCGGCATCCACGTTCCGCAACACCGACAAACGTGGCGGAGCGAACGGCGCACGAATCCGGCTCGAGCCTCAGAAGGATTGGGACGTCAACGAGCCGGCCAAGCTGGCAAACGTGTTGGGGACGCTGGAAGGCATTCAGCAGGAATTCAACGCCGGCGGCAAGACAGTGTCCCTCGCCGACCTGATCGTCCTCGGTGGATGCGCCGCCGTGGAGAAGGCGGCGAGCGACGCGGGCCACGACGTCAACGTGCCGTTTGCACCTGGTCGTACCGACGCCACCCAAGACCAGACGGATGTCGAATCGTTCGCCGTGCTGGAGCCCACCGCAGACGGATTCCGCAACTATCTGCAAGGCGGACACCAACAGACCGCGGAGGAACTGTTGGTCGATCGTTCACAGATGCTGTCGCTGACACCGCCTGAGATGACGGTGCTCGTAGGCGGAATGCGGATGCTGGGAGCGAACCACGGTGGCTCTTCCCATGGCGTGTTCACCCGTCGACCCGGAACACTGTCGAACGACTTCTTCGTGAATCTGCTCGACACCAACACCGAGTGGCATTCGGCAGACGGTTCCGATGAGGTGTTCGAAGGTCGTGATCGTTCTACCGGCGAGGTGAAGTGGACGGGCACACGTGTCGATCTCATCTTCGGTTCGAACTCGCAGCTGCGAGCCGTCGCCGAGGTGTACGGCAGCGACGATGCGCATCACAAGTTCGTCGGAGACTTCGTCAAGGCCTGGAACAAGGTCATGACGCTGGATCGCTTCGACCTGGGCTGATCACCGGCTACACCCGGTCGCCCCCGAGGCGGCCGGGTTGCCTTTCACGCGTCTGTTGGATGGACCTCGTTGTCCGTTGGCGTTCCCGACAACACGTCTGACACGTTCTGCAGCGTTGTCTCAGCAATTGCGCTGAGCGCTTCATTCGTGAGGAACGCCTGGTGTGCGGTGATGAGGACGTTGGGGAACGTCAGGAGTCTGGCAAAGACGTCGTCGTCGATGATCTCGTGGCTGCGATCCTCGAAGAACAGATCGGCCTCTTCCTCGTATACGTCGAGGGCCAGCGACCCGATACGACCGGACTTCAAACCTGCGACAACCGCACTCGTGTCGATGAGTGGGCCTCGGCCCGTGTTGATCAGCATCACGCCGTCACGCATCTTGGCGATCGCCGCTTCGTCGATGAGGTGGTGATTCTCGTCGGTGAGCGGGCAGTTCAGCGTTATCAGATCACTTTCCGCCAGCAGCGTGTCCATGTCGACGTACTCGGCACCAAGGTTGAGCAGGTGGTCATTCGGGTACGGGTCGACGGCGAGCACCTTGCATCGAAGGTGCCACAGCAGCCTGCCGACTATGGCCCCGATTCGGCCGGTACCGACGACTCCTGCGGTCTTGCCGGCGAGGTCGAAACCGACCAGTCCATCGAGAGCGAAGTTCCCGTCTCGCACCCGGTTGTATGCGAGATGAATTCGACGGGTCAGCGTCAGAATGAGCGCCAGCGTGTGCTCGGCAACGGCGTTCGGCGAATACGAGGGAACCCGAACCACAGTGACGCCGAGCCGTTCGGCCGCTTCGAGATCGACGTTGTTGAAACCGGCACATCGCAACGCGATACACCGTGTCCCGCCGGCTGCGAGCGCCTCGATGACGGGCGCAGAAACGACGTCATTCACGAACACGCACACGGTCGGCGCGCCCATGGCCAGACCGACGCTCTCGAGCTCGAGCCGATTCTCGAGGTAGACCAGGTGATGCGGGTTGCCGGCCGCTGCATTGGCGGCGTCGAACACCTGCCGCTCGTACGTCTTCGCCGAAAAGAATGCGATCTCAGTCACGCGGCCCCCGCTCATCGATGGAACGTACAGCGTAATCGCCGACGTTTACATGATTCAGAGGCCAGATATCTCCAACGAGGTCAGCACGACCACCCCGTCGACCGCCTCGATGGCTACGCCGTCGCTGCTCGCCGATGGGAAGATCTGCTCGGTGATCGCAACCAACCCGTGACCGGCGAACACTTCCAACGACGTCGCGTCCACGAGCACGCGGATATCGAGCATGCCTTGTTTCTCGCCGACCGAAACCAAACGAGAGCCGGCGTAGCTGCGATGGATGAGATGTCTGCCGCTACGAAAGCGATCGACGGACAGTGTCGACTCAGCCAGATCCAGCACGATGTCAGTCGACTCGTCTTCGCCAATCCGGACACTGATCCTCAGCTCGCTCGCTGTGGAGCGATCGAGATTGACCGTTGCGTCTATGTCGAGAGCGACGCCTCGCACTCCTTCTCCCAGATCGTCGCCCACTTCGAGTGTGACATTGTCGCGGCGCACGATGGCCCGCCGTTTCCGTTCCAGCTCGCGCACTGGCGCTTGGGTGAGCCTGATACCGTCGCCCGTATCGAGAAGGCCCAGTTCCCGCGGGACCGACATCGCTCCACGCCACCCCTCCGTCGGAGTCTCCCTTGCGTAGCCCCAATTGTTCATCCAGCCGATCCAGACCTTCCGGTCGTCTGGCGCCGAACTCCAGCTCTGAGCCGCGTAGAAGTCGGCACCGTGGTCGGCCCAGTGCACATCAGTGTGGGAGTGCGTGAACGTCTTCCCATCGAATTCACCGACGAAGTATCGGGTTCCGTAGAGATGCGGAAGGTCGGCAGAATCCACCCCGATAGCCAACACCCATTTCTTTGTGTCCCCGTTGGCCACGCGCAGTTCGAACAAGTCTGGGCACTCCCAAACCCGACCGGAATGCCCGTCAGTGGAAAACTGCGACGCGAGTTCCCACTCGATGAGATCATCGGAGATGTAGATCCAGACTTCGACACCGACAGCCAACACCATCACCCAGGTCTCGTCTCCGTCGTCTCCGGTCCAACGGAACACCTTGGGATCACGAAAATCCGGCACACCATCTGGTGACTCGAGCACAGGGTTGCCGACGTACTTGTGGAACGTGGTGCCGCTGTCCGTCGAAAAGGCCAGACTCTGCCGCTCCACGCCGTCAGCAAGGTGGTGAGTGAACACCGCGACAATCGCTCCTGCTCCGAACCCTGCCGTGTTGCCGGAGTCGATCACTGCCGATCCCGAGAAGATCATGCCGAGATCATCCGGCGCGAGCGCGATCTCGTGATGCCGCCAGCTCACGAGATCAGGACTCGATGCGTGCCCCCAGTGCTGCGGCCCGAATGTGTTGTCATGCGGGTGATGCTGATAGAACATGTGATAGGCGCCGTCTACGTAGACGAGCCCATTTGGATCGTTGAGCCAGTTCGAGGGCGCCGTGAAGTGGAAGACCGGTCGACCCTGCTCGATCGGATCGTGAGAAAGATTGTCGGGCATGGCCGGTGTCTACCCCTTGAGTCCTTGGGAGGCGATTGACTCGATGAAGACTCGTTGGAGCGACAGGAAGAACGCCAGCACCGGGAGCGTGATCATCGTCAGATAGGCCAACATCTCTCCCCGGGCAGGATCCAGCTGCTGGAAGGCCGCGACCGCCGTCATGACCGGTCTGAGGTTCCCGTCCGGCACGGTGAGCACTGGCCACAGGTACATGTTCCACGCTCCGAGGAACGTCAGGATCGCGACGGTCCCCAGAATCGGCGTTGACAACGGGAGGATGATCTTGCGATAGATCTGCCACCACGACGCCCCATCGATTCGAGCGGCCTCGTCCAGTTCGCGCGGGATCGTCTGGAAGTACGAGTAGAGCAGGAATATGAAGATTGCCGAAGCGATGAACGGAACGATCTGAACGATATAGGTGGATTGCCACGACGTGACGATCTCGAATGACGACCAGTCGATTCGTGGGAGCTTCGAAACGAGCAGCAGAAGCGGGATGACCACGGCGTCCGCAGGAATGATCAGCGTTGCGATCAACATTGCGAGCACGAACGGCGCGCCCTTCCACTTCAGCCGAGACAAGGCGAACGCGGCGAGCGAGTTCACGAACAACCCGAATGCAACGATCATCGAGGTCACGAAGACGGAGTTGAAGATGAATCGCCATGCATTGACCCGTTCGAAGACCCCTCGGTAATTGTCCAGGGAGATGTCGCCGACTGGCAGGAACGCACGGATGGACGACATGTCACGCAACAACTGCTGCTCCGGCTTCAGCGAGGCCGTGATCATCAACACGATCGGGAAGATGAAGAACAACGCCAGCAGCGTCATGACGAGGTAGCGGAGGCCGTTGTACGCCCGTTGTCGGGGACTGACTACCGGACCACCGCGGCTCTTGACTGATTCCACAACCTCTACTTTGTCAGTCATACCTTCTCCCTGGTCAGATAGCGCTGGATGAGTGCGATGATGAGAACGAAAAAGAAGAAGAACACCGTGATCGCGTTTCCGGTTCCCATGTCTCCCCGTCGGAAGCCTTGTTCGACCGCTTGGAAAATCATCGTCTGAGTGGAATCGAGCGGACCACCCCTGGTGAGGACGTCAACCTGAATGAAGAGTCCAAACGCTGCAATGGTGATGGTGATGAGAACGAAGATGGCCGTGGAGCGCAGCCCTGGCCACGTGACGTTCTTGAACTGATTCCAGGCGTCGGCACCGTCGATGGACGCCGCCTCGTACAGCTGTCCGGGGATGGTTTGGAGACCTGCCAGCCAGATGACCATGTGAAATCCAACCGCCTGCCAGATCGACATGACCATGATGGATGGCAGCGCCAGTTTCGGGTCGCCTAGGTAGCCGAGCGTCACGTTTTGGCCCGTGAAGGCCGAGAGCATTCGGTTCATCAGCCCCGATTGATCAGGGGACAGAATGATGCTCCACAACAGGGCGATGACCACCATGGACGTCACCACTGGCATGAAATAGACCGTGCGGAAGAGGTTGACGCCACGCAGCTTGGAGTTCACCAGTAATGCCAGGAGGAGTCCGAGCCCACCTTGGACGGGTGCGATGACCACGGCAAAGAGCACGGTGTTGAGCACCGATCGCATGAACGTCGGATTGGCGGCCAGCACCACGGTTCGAGTCCCATCGCTCGACGTCCGGTCGAACCATTCCGACAGACCGTCGAACTGGGGATACTCGGGGTTGTCCCTGGTGAACGTACGCACACGCTCGTACGTGAAGTTCCCATCTTCGTCGAGGATCGGTTCGCCGTTCTCCTCGAGCGGCTCCAATGTCAGCCACTGGAGCGTCAGCAGGTTGCGATAGTTCTCCAATCCCGTGAACTCGGTCTCGTTACCGGAGATCAAGCGCTCGTTGGTCATCGAGAGATAGAACGCCGACAAGAACGGGTAGATGACGAATATCGTTATGAGCAATATCGCCGGAAGGGCGAACCACCAGCCGGTGCGGGCCTCGCGTTTGCGAGCCTCTTGCGTTCCTCGCGTTTTGGTCGGTGGCTGTTCTCGAGTGGTCGTCACCCTCTCCTGCCTTCCCTCTTGAAGCCGAGTTGCTTGCTGGGTGTGGGCCCGGTCC
>JABDJC010000051.1 GCA_013003395.1 Acidimicrobiia bacterium | reverse complement strand
CGAGGGCTGGGCTCAACCCCTCGATGGCCGTGGCTTTTGTGGGGTGCGTCACTGCCACTCGGGCCGCGGACTCGACGACGATCACCGGATCGGCGGTCGAGGGGAGCCGTTCGGCTCTTGTGGCCAGAGCGATGACGGACACGCCCTCCGCTGTCTGAAGGTCGGAGATGAGCGTGGCAACCTCGTCGTCCGGGTCGGCGTCGATGACCACGAGGGTTTGTGCCGGGGAGCGACCGACCTCCGACCGAACGAGATCTCGATCGGTCATTCCTGTCGCGAGCAGCCTGCTCCCGGTTGGGCCCTCGACATGCGGTAGCCATGCGGTCCACGACCAGTCGGTGGCCCACCTCGGACAGGTGATGACGGCGATCTGGAGGTCGGCCGGACCGTGATGGACGGCAGCTTGTGTGAGGAGTGATCGCACGAGTCCGAGCGCCGCCGGCCGCTCGCCGCACACCCCGACAACTGACGAACCGGCAGCGCCGATCGCAATGCTCACACCTTCGAACGATCCGGCATCGAGCAAGGCCGCCACCACTTCGTCGTCGAGGTCGTTGTGCTGCCTGGTCAGCGGAACCGGCAGGTTGCATCTTCCGTATCCGACGACGAGTGACAGGAAGTCGTCGTGGTGGGGACGTCGTTCCCACAGGTCGGTGCGGACCTGGAGCCCGGTGTTGACCACCGAGGACAGGTCTCGATGGCGGGCTGCGAGGTACCGACGAGTTGCCGTCCGCCAGGCAGCGACCGTCGTCTCGAATCGACCGAGGTCGACGATGAAGTCTTCTTCGTTGCGCTTGCGCTCTTTCTTCACCCGGAACTTGTCGTCGATCCAGTTGAAGCCGGCCATCACCGGACTCAAGAGCATGAAGGCGAGGAAGATCAACCGCTGGAACATGGCGAACATCGCGAGTCCCATCAGAAGGGGAGCAACGATGGTCGTCCATCGCAACGTCGTTCGTTTGGCCGGGTCTGGCTTGCGCAACGCGGGCGTGATCGTGATCTCCGGGGCGTGTGCGATCAGCCGTGGCGGCCGGTTGAACAACACGCGTTGGCGCTGGATCGAGTCGTGGCTCGGTCGAGCCAGCCGCCAAACGGTGCCGCCGATCTGCACCGAGTCGCCGATGTGCAGCACCGCCGGCCCATCGATGAGTATGCCGTTGACCGCAACGGCCTCAGTTCCCGGTGGGTCGACGAGAACGGTGCCTTCCCGTTCCACCGTGAGCCGCACGTCGCTGGCTGTCGGTACCGGGATCTGGCCGTCCGGAGCTGCGGTGTAGCTGCCACGAGTGAGTCGATGGTGGACCCCGGCCAATTCTCCGGCGATGCCCTGCAATTCGATGGCGAGGTCAGCTAGAGGGGTAGCTCGATCGGTGGCCGAAAGCATCACCCCGTCGGAGAGCGACAGCTGGTCGGCGTCGGCGGCTTGATCGAAGTGCTCGCCGTGAAGGAAGATGCCTCGGGTCCAGTCGCCGCCGATCGTGGCTTCGAGTTGGGCGCACAGCTCGCCAACCGAGACGCCCCGTTGAATGTCGAGGAGGAGTGACGTGACGGTGCCGTCGACCTCGGCTGCCACCCGATATCTCATGAGGCCTCTGCCTGTTCGAGGAGGTAGATCTCCCACGCGATGTCGGCGATCCAATAGTCCAACGCCGATCGGGCGCTGGCCACCTTCGACAGCCAGCCTTCGGCTTCACCTGTCAGCAACGGGGTCACCGGTGCGCTGATCGCCTCGTCGATGGAGGATCGGTAGCGGGTGCATTCGGCCTCACAGGTTGCGAGATCGTCCGCGAGCCACCGGAGCTCTCTGACCACCCATTCGAGTGTTGCGATGCTGGACATTGCCTACCCCCACGAAGTGGCTACCTCAGGCCTGCCGTCGAGGCCCGAGGTCCCGCCAACGATCATCCGAACTGGTTGAAGTTGTAGGTCGAGGCCACCTGCGTCATCGAGTCGCGATAGCTCGTCACGTTCCCGGCTGTCGTCTCGAGGTTCTCGAGGTAGCTCGTCATCGTGGTGCGCATCTCGCCGAGAAGCAGGCCGAAGGTCTCGGCTGGTCCGTTGGCTTCGGCGTCTTCCCACAGGCCGCCATGTCCGGCGTACTTGTCTTCGAGCACGCGGAAGGCTTCGTCGAGTCCGCTCCTGGTCGTGTCGATGGTCCCTTTCAGGTCCTCGATGTATGCGGGGTCGTAGATCGTTTTGCCGGCCATGGTCGGTCCCTCCCGGGTTCTCGTCACTCTGTGCTGAGTGGCGTCGTGATTCGCACTATAACGATGCATAACGATGTGTCAACATCAAATATCGCACACGTCGATATTGACATTTCAAACATCGTTATATATTCTCAAGCACCAAGGAGGACCAATGGCAGCGATTCAGTTTCCGATAGCCGATCCGATAGCGGACCCGGGTGTGCCGCAGCCGGATATGCAGGCAACCCAGAGCCATACCACCGAACCAGCGAAGCCTCGATGGGGCAGGACAACCGTGATCGTTGCTGCCGTTGGGGTGACGCTTGTGCTCGGTGCAGCCCTCTTCTTCCTGCGAGGTCGAGCCTCGGCGCCGGCCGAATCGTCTGCCCCAAGTCACGTGAGCGACTTCGCCGTCTTCGCCACCTCGCTCTATCTGTCGCAAGGCTTCGACGGCAATGAGAAGAGCCTCGCACCGTATTTCCTCGGTGACCACGACTTCACCGGGATCGCGCGCGACCAATGGTTCGTGAAGTCGGGCGGCGCCGTGGCGGCGAGCAGGTCGTCCGAAGGCGTCTGGATCATGTCGGTGGCTGTCGAGTTGTTGGGAGCGGTCGATGGCCAGCCGGCGTCCGGGTACGTCGATCTCGGCGTCCAGCACTTCACCATCGGCGTCATCGACCGTGACGGAGTGCTCATGGCGACCGGCTTGCCGACACCTGCCGCGGCGCCGCGACGAGCAGGTGCCGCCGCCATCGGTCTCGGCGTGCCGCAGGCAGACAGTGGACAGGTGAACGCCATTGCGACGTTTCTGACGGCGTATCTCACCGGTGTTGGTGACGTCGACTTTGCGACGGCAACCGACGGAATCTCACCCTTGGAGCCGGCGCCCTATTCGACCGTCACGATTCGTCGGATCGGCGTCGAGCATGCGGACGACGGCTTCATGGCCGTGGTCGAGGTCGTGGGCACCGATGCGGGGGACCGATCCCTTCTCGGCTCCTACGCACTACGGCTGAGCGCCGACTGGAAGGTGCGCGCCGTGTTGCCTGCGCTTCCGGGGTCGTGAAGCGGCGTCAGGAACTGATGGTTCCGGCCCGCACCCGCGCTGCGGTCGCGTTGGCACGTTCCCCAAGGTCGAGCCAAAGTTGCGCGCTTCCCTCGTGACGACCCGCCAATGCTTTCCACCTTCCCGCGGCGACGTCGAAGAGCACCGCGAACGTCTCCCGGAACTCCGGATCAGCGAGATCATCGTCCGTGAGGCTGCGCGTCCGACCAGGATCAGCCGTCAGTGACCGGACCGTTGCCCGCAACAACAGAACGCCACATCCCAGGACGCCAAGCCCGGAATCGGCAAGTGATCCAAAACTGTCCTCGCCGGGGAGATGCAATCCCTCTTTGCCTTCGACGAGCAATGGAGCCGGCCGTAGAACATCGGCGAGATCGAGCAACTGATCGCGTGCGCCGTGTGCCAGCTCACGATGTGGGGTCGAGCATCGTCCCACCATGTCGAGCCACGGGACCGCCCAGTGAAGGAGACGGTCGCTCAGGAGAAACCGCCGGTCCTCGTAGGCGCGGGTCGCCAACTGCGGGTGATCGGTCCGCCAACCGTCGGCCTCCACGAGCGCCAGGCCGGCAGCGAAGCGGCAGAGTTCGCCCAATCCATGAGAGCGCAACGAGTATGTCCACGGAGTCGTGCGGCGCTCGAGGTCGGTGCCTGGGTCGAAGCCGGTGACCGCAGCCTCCGACGGTGGGACGTCATCCCATTCGGAGAGGATCGCATCCGCTGCAGCAGCTACGCCCGCCCACGCACCCGCCTCTTGCTCGGCGGTGTCGGCCGCCACCGACTCAGGCTTGGTATGCATCAGGGGTCGGCTTGACGGGGCGGTTGAGCCAGAGCGGTCGCCGCAGGTTGCCCGGCCCTGGTCCCGGCTTGGTGAGCTTCAGCCATTCCTTGTAGACCGCGAAGCTCTTCTCGGTGTCGACCACCACGTCGCCGTATCGATCGCCCGGAGCCGCCAATTGGAGTCGGACTCGCTGATGCCACGCATGCATGCCTGAGATCGGATCGGGATGAGGCGGGAACGCCAGGTTCTGATTCACTCCTGCATCACGCCACCAGATGCGCTCCGAGTCAGGATCGTCGGAGGTGAACGGCTCGATGCCTTTCATCTGCCGCAGTCGCCACTTGCCGTCACCGAGCTGCTCGACATCGACGAGAGCCGACGACCACCGTTCATTGCCGTGTTCTTCTGAGAGCCGCCACCGTCCGAGATGGTGAGACGCGGCCACGACTCCCGGACGGATGCCTTCTGTGCGCCACGCCCGCATGACGAAGAACCCAGAATCGGTGGTGATGCGGACCATCTGGCCGGTTTCGAATCCGAGCTCGTCTGCGTCGCGTGGATTCACCCAGAGCGGGTGGCCGTGAGAGATCTCGTACAGGTACTTGGCGTTGCCGGATCGAGTGTGGATCAGCGTCGGTAGCCGGAAGATCGGAAGAAGTATCCGCTCGTTCCCGCCGAGATCGAGGTCACGCCAGTTGACATGGCTCTTCAGGTACGTCGGTATGGCTTCTTCTCGCCAGCCCCAGTCCTCCATGGTTTGGGAGTGCCATTCGAGTTTCTTGGACGGTGAACCGAAGCCCTTCTTGGCCACCCCTTCAACTGCTGCGCCGACGGCGTTCCCGTTCTTGTACGCGATCGTTCCCCGGAGCTCGTCGGCGTCGACCGGCTGCTCGTGCACCTCGTAGAGGTCTTTCGAGATCTCGACCGCGCCGTACTTGCGCATGTACTCGAGGGGGTTGAGGCCTTCTGCTGCGGCCTTTTCCGGCAGGCCCGGGACCGAGTTTTCGAACATCCAGCCGTAGTACTCGTCGACTGATACGGGTCGGCTCGGATCGTTGGGCGATTCGAACCACTTGCGGATGCCGAGCGATCCGTCCGGATCGACTTTCCACGACAGATCGATCCAGAACTCGGTCTCTTCCCACACCTCGCCAGGGTTTGTCTCGTGCGAGCGGTCGACGGTGTGTCCGGCTCGCTCGGCGGCGACGCGCATGACAGGCTGACGAAATCCGAGCCATTGACCGGCGTGGGTCGCATACGAATGGGTGTCGTGTCGCTCGGCGGACACTCCCATGGGCAGCACGTAGTCGGCGTACTGAGCGGTTTCGGACCAGGTCGGCGTCAATGCGACGTGCATCCCGACCTTGTCCTCGTCGGTGAGGGCTTCGATCCATGAGAACCCGTCGGGGTTGGTCCACACCGGGTTGTACACGCGCGAGAAGTAGACGTCGACCTTGCCACGGCCCTCTCTCAGGAAGTACGGCAGAAGGTATGAGAGCTCATGGTGAGAGAACGGATACTCGGCCGGCCAGAGGAGTTCGTTCCAGCGGCTGTGAGGGGGCGGCATGTTCCAGTGCGCCGGCTTGAACTTGGCGTGCGTGTTCGGCGACGTGCCGCCCTTGGTGCCGACCGATCCAGTGAGCACCTGGAGGAACCACAAGCAGCGTGCCACCTGCCATCCGCCGAGGTTGCCCGAGTTGGCTCCGCGCCACGTGTGCGACGCGAATCTGTCGCCCGCCTCGGCGATTCCCTTGGCAACGGCTTCGATCTTTGTGGCAGGCACGCCGCACTCTTCGGCTGCGTACTCCAACGTGTAGCCGCGATAGGTCTCCTTGAGACCCTCTACGAACGCTTCGTAGGTCGGCTCACGGTCGGGGAACCTGGCGCGGAGGCTGTCTTCCCAGTTCACCCAGCGTCGAATGAAATCGTGGTCGACGGCGTCCCACTCCAGGAGCAGGTTGGCGATGGCGAGGAGAAGCGCCGCCTCGGTGCCTGGCCACGTCGACAACCAGTAGTCGCTCATCGAGGCCGTGTTCGACAGTCGAGGGTCGATGGTTGCGAGTTTCGCCCCTGCCCGCTTGGCCTCCATGATCCGTTGCGCGTGCGGATTGAAGTAGTGGCCGGTTTCGAGATGGCTCGAGAGCAGCAAGATGAAGCGAGCGTTGGCGAAGTCGGCTGAAGGGCGGTCGTGCTGCATCCACATCGCGTACCCCACCCGGGCGCCGGACGAGCAGATGTTGGTGTGCGAGTTGTGACCGTCCACCTTCCACGCCTTCAGCGTGCGGTCCATGAAGCCATCCTCGCCGGGACGGCCGACGTGGTACATGATCTCGTCGTTGCGGCCTTCGACGATCGCCTTGTTCATGCGGGCACCGATGTCAGACAGGGCCTGCTCCCACGAGACCTGTTCCCACTCGCCCGAGCCGCGCGGACCCTTGCGCTTCAACGGATGAAGAATGCGCTCGGGGTCGTAGACCTGGTTGAGGGTTGCAGGCCCCTTGGCACAGTTTCGTCCACGCGAGCCGGGGTGTGCTGGGTTGCCTTCGAACTTGCGAATCTCGTTCGATTCCTTGTCGATGTAGGCCAGCAGCCCGCACGCAGATTCACAGTTGAAGCACGTCGTCGGTACGAGCCGGTACTCGTGCTTGACCTTCTCCGGCCACGCCCGAGCGTCGTACTCCTCCCAATCGTCCCACCGATCAGGGGGCGGGAAATTGGTGAGCGCGCTTCCAGGAATCAACCGCGGGATGGCGTTTGGGTCGATCGTCATCTCAGGCTCCTACGACAAGGGGACACTCTGACCGGCTTTCACGAAGGCGTCGTCGGCAAACCAGATTCCGGCTGCCGCGGCGAGTCCGCCGACGGCACCGGCCCAAGGATCGGCAACACCTGTGGCGACGAGGACGCCGAGCACGGCCGGCACCACCACACCGAGGGCGAGGCCGCCGAACCACCACTCTGCGGAGAACTGTCCTCGCGTCAGGTGGTGCATGGCGTCGGCGATGTTGCGAGTCGGGTGTTTGGCCGTCAGCTCGACCATGGCGATGAGACCGAGTGCAATCGCGCCCCCTGCGAGCGTCCAGGCGAAGGCGGTGGTGGCGGTTTCGTCCACTCCGATTCCGAGTTGCGTGAGCAACAGGGCGACCCCGCCACCGGCGGCGATGGCGCCCGCAAGCATGTGCCACAACAGCGTTGGACTCTGCCAGAGGTCCCTCGCCTCGGCCTGACCGAACAAGAAGGCGGTATACCCCGCGAGCGCCAGTGCGGCGGGCACCGAGATCCAGAGCACGACGCGAACGAGAGAGTCAGCTCCTGCCACCCCGGCAAAGAACCAGACCCCCATGAGCACGGCGAACGCCGTGAGGATCCAGGCGCCGCGCACGAGCCACGAGCTGGTGTTCCCCTTGGTGAGGAGGTAGTAGAAGCGGTCTGGGCGTTTCAGGTCCCAAACCAACAAAACGCCGGTGAGCGCCAGGAACAGACCGGCGACGAGAGGCGTCACCCACCGAGCCCAAGCATTGTCCAGCGCCGCACCTGCGAGGTCGGCCATGGCGAGGGCGACGATCAGTCCGGCGGCGATGCCCTTGGTGAGGAAGTAGCTCGAGACCCGCCAGCCCCACGGCATTGGATGTGAGGCGTTGTAGACCACGCGCGGAGGGGTGCCGCGCTTGCCGTAATCGATTCCCGGTGGAGCCGTTGGATTGGGGGCCACTTCGTTGAGGTTGCCGATGGGGCCGGCCACAGCCTCGTCCCGCGGGGTGAGGTCAACCGACAGCCAGGACCCGACGGGATCTCGCCAGATCCCACCGTCCGTCATCGGGTCGGCGTGTAGCGGGTCGATGTTGGCTTCGTCGGCACCTTTGTAGAAGAGGTTCGGCTTCGTGCCTTGTTCGGGGGCTCGGACGAACACCTGCTCGGTGGCGACAACCTGGCTGATGTACGAGTCGGGGTCGTCGAGATCTCCGGCGATGATGGCTTGCTCGGGACATACGACGACGCAGGCCGGTTCGATCCCGACCTCGACGCGGTGGACGCAGTAGTTGCACTTCTGTGCGGTGTGCTCACCTGGGTCGATGTAGAGGGCGTCGTACGGGCACGCCTGCATGCACGACTTGCAGCCGATGCAGCGGTCCGTGTCGAAGTCGACGATGCCGTCTTCCCTCTTGAACAACGCCTTGGTGGGGCAGATTTCGACGCAGGGAGCGTCGGTGCAGTGGTTGCAGCGCATCACCGAGAAGAAGCGCTTCGTCTCGGGCCATTCGCCCTTTTCGACGTACTTGACCCAGGTTCGGTTGACGCCGAGGGGAACGTCGTGCTCGGTCTTGCAGGCAACCGTGCAGGCGTGACAGCCGATGCAGCTGTCTTGGTCGATCACGAATCCGTATCTCAGGGCGTCTTCTCCAAGGCAGGTCGGCAGCAGGTGAACATCGCAAACATGGTCACACTACGACCACAGGTCGGTTCTGAGTGACATCCAGGTCTCAGGCTCAGGCCTTCTCGAGAACGTAGTGAAATTCGTCGCCCGTCTCGAACTGCTCTTTGAGCGAGTGACCCATGTCTTTCGCCCAGGCGGGAATGTCCGAGAGACTTCCGCGGTCGGTCGCAATCAGCTCGACCGTTTGCCCAGTCGATACCTCGTTCATTGCCTGGGCGATCTTGAGGACGGGCATCGGACATTGGAGGTTGCGTGCGTCAACGGTCTTGTCGGCCATATTGGGTGCTCCTTTTGCGTGTGGCGATCTTGCGGGGATGAACGTCTCAGATGAACAAGCTGATCGAGGCTTCCTTCATCAGGCTGATGGCGGAGCCGGCTCCAACGGGCTCTGGGAGGTCGTCGATCATGTCTTCCTTCGACATGCCCATGAGGTCCATGGTCATCTGGCAGGGCCACAGTTTGACGCCCATGCCGATGGCGAGTTCGAGCAACTCCTGCACTGAGGCGACATGCTTCTCGTCAGCCAGATCTTTCATGAACTTGGCTCCGAAGCCGCCGAAGTTGAGCTTCGAAAGCTTGAGGTTCTCGGTGCTCCCCGGATTGAACATGCCGAGCAGCTTCTGACGCCAGTCGTCCGCACTGATCTTCACGTCAGGCTTCTTGAGGATGCTCAAACCCCAGAACGTGAAGAACACGGTGACCTCCATGCCGTACGCGGCACCTGTGGTCGCAAGAATCAGCACCGGCCACGCCTTGTCGAGATCGCCGCTGGCGGCGATGAGCACCATCTTCTCCTTCTGGGGAGTGGTGTCTTCCATCTCTGGCGCAGGAGCTTCGACTACGACGTCCGCAGCATCGGCGAGATCTTGGATCGTCATTGACGGCCTCCAAAGGTCCGTACGTGTCATATGCACGTATTCGAATTTATGCGTACATCTTGGTTTGTGTCGATGTCGCAGTCAAGCGGTTCTCAAACTTCTCCTCCCTTCCAGCGTATGGCATAGTGAGGTCATGTCCACTCTTCATCAAGAGCTCTATCAGCTTCACGCGAGCGTGTGTAAGGGTCTCGCCGATCCGAAACGCTTGCTCATCATCAACGCACTCCGCGACGGCGAGCGATCTGTCTCTGAGATCTGCGAGGCGGTCGATCTGCCGCAAGCCAACGTTTCGCAGCACCTTGCCGTATTGCGGGAGAAAGGCCTCGTCGTGGCGCGCAAGGACGGTCAGTGGGTCTACTACTCGATGTCTTCACCGAAGATCACGCAGGCACTCGATCTGCTCAGAGAGGTCATGTCGGAGCAGTTCGCTGCGACGTCATCCGTCTGATTCCGTAGGCCGCTTGCCGTTCGCCGCGTTCCTCCGTACCGTATATGCAAGTTTCTGCATGTGAGGAGTTACCACCGATGAGCGGTTCGATAACCACGGACGACTTGGCGACGAGGATCGACGACGCCGCCCGCGCTCCATACATTCTGGATGTTCGCTCCAGCGACGCGTACGACCAATGGCGCATCGAGGGCAAGGTTCCTCTCGACATCGCCAACATCCCCTACTGGACGGTCCTCGGCGAGATGGAATCCGTCCTCGGCACGCTCCCCAAGCATCGCGAGGTCATTGTGGTGTGCGCCCACGGCGGCTCTTCCGGGATGGTTGTCGAGACCATCGATCAGAAGAACGTTCACAACCTTCAGGGTGGGATGGACGCCTGGGCGAACACCCTCGTGCCGCGAACGCTGTGGGACGACGGCTCGTCCTTCGTCGTGCAGTTCGACCGAGTAGCCAAAGGATGCCTTTCGTACGCCGTCGGGTCTCGTGGCGCGTCGATGGCCGTCATCGACGCCGGCGCGTCTCTCGAGCCGTATCTCGCTCTCGCCGAAGAGATGAACACCACGATCACCGACGCGTTCGACACCCATCTGCACGCCGACCATGTCTCGCTCGGGCGGCAGGTGGCGGCACATACCGGAGCGACGTACCGCATCGCGTCGGGCGATGCCGAGACCGCTCGGTTCGATTTCGCCCCGCTCATCGATGGCGAGCGATTCGAATATGGCGACCTCGACGTCGTCGTCCGGTCCGTTGCAACGCCGGGGCACACGCCAGGTTCGACGTCGCTGGAAGTGGCTGGACGCTTTCTGATGACCGGCGACGCCGTGTTCGTATCTGGAATCGGCCGACCCGATCTCGGGGGACAGACAGAGCCTTGGGCGAAGGATCTCTTCGCGACCATCCATGAGACCCTGGCCGCTCTCGATCATGGCCTCGAGGTGTGTCCTGCGCACTACACGTCGAGAGCGGAGTCTCGCGACGACGGGACGCTGCACCGCAGCCTTGGCGACCTACTCACGAACGATCCCATCGTTTCGATGACCGATGAAGCTGCCTTCGTGGCATACGTCGTAGATCATCTGGGGACACCGCCGAGCCAATACGACGACATACGCAAGGTCAACCTCGGTCACCTGCAGCCAGATCCCGAGATGTTGAAAGAGTTGGAAGTCGGGCGAAACGAATGCGCCCTGTCCAAGTGACCTGGCCGGTTGCTCCCGAACGTCGTTGACCCACAAACCAGACGAACCCCCTGTTCGGGGGTTCGTCCAGTCGGAGGCGACTCAGGGATCAGCAGCAGCGGCGGCAGAACCGCTCTCTGTTGCGGATGCTGGCGAGGCGTTCGATCATGCCGTAGTTGATCATTCACAGTCCTTCTGTCGGGCTGGGGTTGCGGAGGGATCGGCCCATCCGGCTCATGTGGGTCGTGCCGCGGTGGCCGCACGTGCAAACGAATGTCACCGCAAAGCCGTCTGGCACTTTTCTCATCGTTTCGATGCTGCTCAGGTTGAGGAGCACGTTCTGTTGCTCGTGCGGGCAGTGCGCAGTGAACATCAGCGGACCGTCCGGAGCTGGGCGATGTCGGAACGAAGCGCATGAAGGCGATCTTTGGCTTGCGCTCTGGCCAGCCAGTTGCCGTCGAGCGACTCGAAATCGATTCTCGTCTTTGCCAGTTCTGCGAGCAAGATTTCAAACTGTCCCATTGCCACACCTTTCGTAATGGGCTAGAGTCGCATTGACTATTACAAATATATCGCACAGTCGGTAAGGAGTCAAGTGGATTTTTCCCGTTACAGCGGTATTCCTGTCCAGATTGCCGTCGATCTGGTGAACACTCTGGATCCGGTTGCCGGCACCGACGCCCTGGCAACTCCAGCCGATGTTGGCGACTTCGCCAATCGCTATGCCTCCGTGTGGCCGCACCCAGACTGGGAGGTCACCGAGGCCGATCTCCATGAGGTTCGTGCATTGCGCTCACGTCTTCGCAGAGTATTTGAAGCTGACGATATCGGCGTGGCAGCGCAAGAACTGAATACCGTCTTGGCGGATTCTTCAGCAACGCCTCGCGTCTCGCTGCACCATGACGTTCCTCACTTGCACTTCGAGTCGATGCAGGCCACTCCTGTGCGGTGGCTTGGGGCAACTGCCGCGATGGGGCTTTCTACTCTCCTCTGCGACGACGGCATGCAACGCTTTGGGACCTGTGACTCGAACACCTGTGCAGACGTGTTCATCGACACCTCGCGTAACAAGTCAAGACGGAGATGCTCGGACACCTGCGCGACCCGTGAGAACGTGGCGGCGTACCGCAAACGCCAATCCGACGACAGCTGATTCTCGAAAAATCTTTCAAAAATACTTGGAACCAACTGTCTCGCTGGAGCGTCTTACCGCGCAGAGGGAACTTGTCTCGGCTGCAATACCGAGCGCAATAGGAGGGTGATGGTTGCACGCCGCTCTGCGGCGCAGCCCCTGGGGTGAACTTCGCGAGTTGCTCGCGTCCTTTGTCATTTCTCGGCGTCTCGATTGCTTCTGAAGGAGGCAACTTTGTTCAGGCGTCTTCGGATCGTCTCATTGACGGCCCTACTTGTCCTCGCACAGCTCGTCGCCAGCCCAGCGGCTGCATTTGCAGCCGACTCCAAGGCCGGCGCCGACACGGCCATCGGTACCACTGGTCGATATATCGTCGAATTCAGTGCTCGTGCCGATCTACGTCCAGCCCGATCGATAGACGATTTCACGGCTCGCGGGCAGTTCGTCGTCGACGCCTTGCGCTCCACCGCAACCACCTCGCAGCGGGAAGCGTTGGCCCTTGCCAGGAGCCTCGGCGTGCCGAGCACGTCGTACTGGCTCCGCAACGTCATGGTGGTCGAAGCAACCGAAACACAGATCGCACGAATCTCTGCGCTTCGTTCGGTCGCATCGGTGCACTTGGAGAAGATCTATCCGCTCGTCGAGCCGATCCCGGCTGATGAAGCCATCGCGGTCGCAGTTGGCGATCCAGAGTGGGGCGTTGCCAAGATCGGCGCCGACCAGGTCTGGGCCGAAGGCATTCTCGGTTCTGGCGTCGTCGTCGCCAACGTGGACACCGGCGTCGATTATCTCCATCCGGCGCTCGTCGCGCAGTACCGCGGCAACAACGGTGACGGCACGTTCGACCACAACTACAACTGGTGGGACCCGAGCGGAATCTGTGGTGCCGTGCCCTGTGACAACGCCGGTCACGGAACGCACACGATGGGCACCATGGTTGGTGGTGACGGTCCCGGACCTTTCACGCCGGACATCGGTGTTGCACCAGGGGCGGAGTGGATTGCAGCCAAGGGTTGCGAGGACTTCGGGTGCTCAGAGGGTTCGCTGCTGTCGTCAGGCCAGTTCATCTTGGCCCCAACCGACTCCAACGGCCTCAACCCTGATCCGTCGATGCGCCCTGACATCGTCAACAACTCGTGGGGCGGCGGTCCAGGGGACACGTTCTATCTGGAGATCGTCCAGGCGTGGCGCGCGGCTGGAATCATCCCGGTCTTTTCATCAGGCAACCCTGGTCCGTTCTGCGGCGAAGGCGGATCACCAGGAGACTTCACGGAGTCCTTCAGCGTCGGCGCTACCGACATCAACGACGTCATTGCTGACTTCTCCGGCCGTGGACCATCGGCTTTCGGCAAGAACAATCCTGACGTTTCCGCTCCTGGCGTCGACGTCAACTCGTCACTTCCTGGCGGAGGTTATGGCGTGTTTTCCGGCACGTCGATGGCAGCACCTCATGTCGCAGGTACGTTCGCGCTGATGCTGTCGGCCGCTTCCGATCTCATCGGTGACGTGGACAGCGCAACGCAGTCGATGGCGGCAACGGCCATGGACATCATTGACATGTCTTGCGGTGGCGACGCCGACGGCGACCCGAACAACGTGTACGGGGACGGTCGGATCGACGCGCAGGCAGCTGTGGCCCTCGTGGCAACCGGTGGCACGTTGGTCGGAACGGTCAAGGACTCACAAACGGGCGACCCAGTGTCGCCGGCGAAGGTCATAGCCGACAACGGCGTGCGTACCTTCAGCGCCTCTGGGGCCTTGGACGGGACCTACAAACTCTTCCTGCCTGCAGGAAGTTACGACGTCGAAGGGTCCGGATTCGGGTACGAAGTCGCCACGGCCAATGCTGTTGAGATCGTCACGGACGAGACCACGACCCAGGACTTCTCGCTCGTGCCTCTGCCAAGAGCCACGTTGAGCGGCACGGTGATGACGGCGGAGGCCGGCATTCCAGTTCCTGGAGCCAAGGTCGAAGCACTCGGCGTACCTGTTGCGCCGGCCACTGCTGATGCTTCAGGTGCCTACACGTTGATCCTTCCAATCGGGACATACACGATCGAGGCTTCCAACGGTGGATGCATCTTGTCGTCAACCGACTCAGTCACGTTGGACCAGGACACGAACTACGACTTCGAGCTCGTCTCGAAGATCGACCAGTTCGGCCATGGTTGTGTTGCCAGCCCCCAGGGTTGGGTGGACGTTTCTGGAAAGATGAATCTGAGAGGTGACGACCAGTTCAGGAAGGTGGGCTTGCCCTTCGACTTCCCGTTCTACGGCGAGTCGTATCGTACGCTCTACGTCACAACCAACGGCTACATGTCGTTCACACGGCCAGACTTTGCCCAGTTCTTCGGCGATCAGATCCCATCGAGCAACACGCCGAACAATGCGATCTACCCCTTGTGGACCGATCTCGTTGTCGACGATGCGAGCCAGGTGGAGTGGGGCATCTATCGACCGGACCGTCGTGGAGCGGGTGCATTTGTTCTCGAGTTCACGCAGTTGCGAGTATTCGGTGGAACGGCGACAGTCGATCTCGAGGTCTTCCTCTGGAAAGACGGACGAATCGACATGCTGTACCGCAACAACACCGGCAATCCCGGCGACGGTGGCAGTTCCACGATCGGTATCGAAAACGCAACAGGCAGTGATGCTTTCCAGTTCTCATTCCAGGAAAGGTCGCTCGCCGAAAACGTCGGCTATCGGTACCTCGTGGTGCCGACAGGGTTCGCTGCTGGTGTTGTGACCAATGGCAACGATGGGTTGCCCGTTGCCGGAGCGACGGTGATCTCGCATCCGAGTGGGACCGCGGTCACGACGGGCGCTGATGGCTCCTATTCCATCCGTCTCGTGCCGGGGGACCACTCGCTCGACGTCGCTGCCAAGCATCACGTCGGTCAATCTGTAGAGATCGCTGTCGAAGCGGATGCGACAACCCACAACGATTTCGTATTGGCGGCTGCAGCAGCAACGTTGTCCACCGATGCGATTTCGACGGTGACTGATCCGGAAGTTGTCACAACGGCGACGTTCGACATCACCAACGATGGCACCGTGACATTGGACTGGTCCCTCAAGGAGCGCAATCGTGGGGCGACCCCTCCCGACCTCCCTGATGCACCGGCGATCATCAACGGCTACACGCGCACCCCAGAGTGGGGGCCTGCGCCATGGAAGCCGCTTGCGCCGACCGCATCGGTGCAGTTCGATGGCCCGTTCGAGTCGCTCGTGAGTGACCCGATGGGGGACGCCATCGGTCCGGTTGACGTGATAGCCATCAATGGTGGAGCTGACGAAGCGGAACTCGGACTCGAGCTCGTATTCACCGGTGGCACCCCGATGGATCAGACCGTCGGGTACGTCCTGCTCGACACGGATCAGAACGCAGCGACCGGCCGCAGCGCACTCGAGTTCTCGGGTCTCGAGACGCAGGATGTCGGAGTCGAGTACTTCGTAGACCTGTTCGCAGCGTCGCAAGGTGTTGCGTACGTAGTCGACGCAGTGAACTTCAACCTGGTTGCTGTCGTGGACGTGACAACGGTCGGTTCGACGATGACGTTCGCGATTCCTGTCGACGCCATCGGTGGTAGCCGTCCGGTGAACCTCGCGACGGTCCTCGGCGACTTCTTCCAGCCCACGGACTGGGCTCCGGACGAAGGCCACGGATCCATCCTTCCATTCTCGGACGCTCCTTGGATGAGCGCGGATGTAGCCGCTGGTTCGTTGGAGCCTGGCGAAAGCGCCACGGTGACGGTGACGCTCGGCGGCGCCGGGTTCTCGTCTGCTGACTATGTCGGTGACCTGGCCGTTGTTGCCAACGATCCGAGGAAACCAGTGCAGCTCATCGATGT
>JABDJC010000021.1 GCA_013003395.1 Acidimicrobiia bacterium | reverse complement strand
GCACAAGTCGACATCGTCGATGACGACCTCGAGCTTCAACTCGACGCGAAACTGCACTCCTTCGACTGATGCCGGTGCCGGGCGTATTGCGTCACTGTGACGAATATATGAAGCCTGCGGTGAACTGGCGTGCGGCGTTATATCGAAAGCATGGCGTCACGCCGACATCGCCGCCACCGCGTGACCAGCGGCGAGACTCACAGCGTCACCTGATCGCATCTCCTTTATGCGCGCCTTGTGCTGGCGCTTCTCCTTACCTGGCAGGACCTTGCGCAACAACCAGGTGGCGTCGGCCAGGCCGATGAGGCGGGCGGTGCGACCGTCGACCTTCATGCCTTCTGACACGACCGCTTGGCGGATTCGTTCGACGACCAGTTGCTCCGGCAGCGGATTGAGCTCCGGGTACACGCTGAGGTCAAAACTCAAGAAGCTCTTCTCATGCACGACCAGAACCCCGTCGGCGACAAGCTGCCTGGCGACGATGTGGCGCAGATCCTTGATGCCGGCGATCCGCATCAACCAGGTACTCAGGCGCGCACGCCGTTTGCCGGCGCTCAGCCGGTCCAGGACCGCATCGAGAACCAAGTCGCTCGTCGGCGAGGCGTCGACGAGGTCAACGAACGCCTTGGGTCCTTCCAGTTCGATTCGACCGCTCCACTCCAGTTCACTGATGGCGGCCGCCGCGACGGCGACGTCGCCAGCGGGACGAGCCAGCGTCCCCTTGGTGTCGTGCAATGCGAGCAACATGACTTCTTCGTACAGCGGGAGTGCGTAGCCGTCCAACAGAGATCCTTTCCGTATGGGGACCTACGCTAGAGGCCCTCGATAGGTAGAACCCTCTGTGCGGACTCTTGAGTATTCTCCGACGCGTCGTCCCGCACTGGAACCCAACCTGCCCACCTCTCTCGCACTGGAAACTCACAAGTCAGCGATCGCGTCATCGGGACACCGGCTCGCGGAACTCGCTGCAGCAGCCGGCGAGTCGACCAAGGTGCCAACCTGTCCGGCCTGGGACGTGCGGGCGCTCCTCGCTCACCAAACGATGGTGCACAGATGGGCCACGGCCCACGTCAGCGGCACCGACCCGTCCACGTTGCCGAGCCAGACCGAGATCGGCGAGTCCGTGGCTGACCTCAACGACTACTACGTCGATGGAATGCGCCTGCTACTCGAAGCACTCGATCGTGCGCCCGCCAACCTCGAGGCAATGACCTTCTTGAGAGACGCTCCTGCGCCTCGCGAGTTCTGGGCCCGCCGCCAAGCCCACGAGACGACGGTGCACATGGTCGACGCTCTGGCAGCGAGCCTGCAGCGAATGCCGACCGCTGAGGAGGCGGCAATCGAGCGAGACCTCGCTCTCGACGGCATCGACGAGCTCCTGGCCGGATTCTTCACTCGTGGCCGCTCCAAGGTGTTCGATGGCGACGTGTTCACGATGCTCGTCGCGCCTGACGACAGCGACCGTCGGTGGCATGTGCGAGTCGCCGAGAGCCTGACGATCACGGACGAGCCGAGCGAATCGCCCCGCCTGTCGATCGGCGGTACCGCAGCGTCCATCTATCTCGGCCTGTGGAACCGAAGCGACGAGCTCACACTGACAGGTGACCACGAGCTGATGAAGCGTTGGCGCAAGACCCAGAAGGTCCGCTGGCGCTAGCCAGCACATCTCACCACAGAGGTGGGTCTCCCCATCGGTCCCAATAACTCGTGTACGCGGTCGCCCTACCCCACTGGTAGTCGTGCGTCTCTTGCGTATTTCTCAGCAGGTGAGTCCCTCTAGTCCGCTGAAGTCGGAAGGGGGATCAATGGATCGCGTTGACGTGACTGCGGTTGCCGAATTCGCAGCGGCGTCCGCGACGGTGTTGGCCGCATGGCAGGTGGCACCGCAGGTCTGGAAGCTTCGACGCGATGGCTCGCATGCGGGTCTCTCCCCTACATGGGCGCTGCTCGGCGTAGTGACCAATGTTGCTTGGGTCGCCTACCGATGGGTCGAAGGCTTGTGGTTTGGCCTACCTTCTCCGGCCGTCGCTGCCGTCCTCTACTCGGTGTTGTTCTTGTTCATTGGTCGAGCCGTGCGCGATCTCCGGTGGACCCTTGTGGCGGCGATGTCCGCAGCCGCGGTTCTCGCCATCGGCGCCTTTCGAGGCTGGGCGGTACTCGGAGTGATGCTCGGTCTGTCGGGCGGCATTCAGGCGGCGCCGTCGGTGTGGGCCGCGTTCCGCACGAGGGTCCCGGTCGGGATCGCACCGAGCGTGTGGGCAATCGGTGTGGCGCAGGCCACCATGTGGGGTTTCTACGGCAATTCGGTCGGTGACAACGCCCTCGTGCTCTATGGCCTGACCATGGGAACCGCATCGCTTGCCGTGCTCGCTCGCTACTTCTCGACGGCAGCGCCAGGGTTCCTACGAGGCGGCCGCGCTGGCGACGTCCCGAGACTGATGGCTCAAGCGGCGAATCGTCGGCAGTGAGACAAGCCCCCAACGCGGGGAGAGAGCGATCAATCGACCAGGGAACGACATCGGGTCGGCACGGCCTCAGTCGACGGTTGGGCCGAGTACCACGACGGCTGTCTCGGTCGGGCGACGGGCCGCGTAGCCATCGAGTCCCTTGTCCAGGCGTCGCCATTGCTCCCAGAGGCGCTCGCGTTCGGCGCCCTCCGCACGGCTACCGACAACCGAGACCTTCTCTCCGCCTGCCAATTGCAGAGTGGCTTTCGGATCAGCCTGAAGGTTGAGCCACCAGGCCGGTTCCGGCGCTCCCCATCCGTTCATCGCCATGGTGACGACCCGGTCGCCGTCGTCGAAGAACCCGATCATCACTCCGCGATCCAGGCCGCTGCGCCGCCCAGTGGTGGTGAGGTACGCAAGTCCGTATCGATCGTGGCGCGCATCGCGCAGCCCAAACCGGCCTCGGCTCCACCGGAAGAGTGCTTTGTGAAGCTTCCACGCTGCGCGAATGAACCAGCGCGGCGGCAGAAAGCCGCTGACCTGCGTGTCCGAAGTGGAACTCATCAACTCAGGCTACAGATCGTCAGCCCCTATCGATGTGTCCTCGCTTATGACCAACTTCATTGTGGTGACCGCTGGAGGCGTCAGTCCGTCGAGTCCTCCGCAGCCAAGAGATCGTCGAGCTTTTCATAGCCTTCCTTGATTCCGATTTCCATGCCGCTCGCAATCATCATGTCGCGGCTCTCGAAGCTGTCGAGGAGTGAGACGGCGACGATGCGGCAACGTCCGCTGCCAAGGTCCTGGAAGGTCAGCCGCTCTAGCGACACGCCGTCAGGGAAGCCCGCATAGGTGAAGGTCTGGACCACCAGCTCGTTAGGTCGCACCTCGTGGAAAGAACCGAAAAAGTCGTACGCGTTGCCGTCGGCATCGGTGCTGCTGTAGCTCCACTCCCCGCCAGTGCGGCAGTCCCACTCACCGATGGTCGTGGTGAGTTCATGCGGTCCAATCCAGCGGGCGTACAGGGCGGGATCCGTGTGAGCCCTGAACACGCTGCTGACAGGCGCATTGAACTCGCGCGTCATGCGGACGGCCGGCACGGTGTCGTCGGCCACGATCTCGGTTTCGGGATGGGTGGTGGTGTTGCTTGTCACGTTGTTGCTCCTTCATTGCCGGTGGACGGTGTGTCTTCCTCATCGAGTTCGGTGAGTAGCTGATCGAGACGGACGTAGCGAGCTTCTGCCTGACGTTGATATCGCTCGATCCACTTCTTCATCAGATCGAACACTTCCGCTTCGAGATGTGCTGGGCGTCGTTGCGCGTCGCGGCTACGAGTCACCAGGCCGGCGTCTTCCAGCACTTTGAGATGCTTCGAAACGGCCTGCAAGCTGACGTCGTACGGTTCAGCCAGCTCGTTGACGGTGGCGTCGGCCGTTGCCAGGCGCACGACGATGTCACGACGGGTCGGATCCGCCAATGCAGCGAACACCCTCGACAATCCGTCTTCTGCCGGCAGTCCCACGCTTCATCACTCCGTACTCAACTCGATGATTGAATACACCTTATGTCACCATGTGAGGTTTTTCAACCGACTGGTTGAACACAAGACTGAATCAGCCAAGCTGCTCAGTCGCCGAGCCGGACTTCCTTGGTAGTTACGACTTCGGCAGTTCGCCCGGGGGCGGACTGGAATCGCCAATACAGGTTCGTGTGCTGGATCACCTGGTCAGGCGGAGGTGACCCCCACTCGGTCCGATCCTCAGTCGTGTGGGCGTCTCCAACCAGCGTCACGTCGTAGCCTCGAACGAACGCTCCGTGAATCGTCGACCTGACACAAGCATCGGTCTCCGCTCCCGCTACCACTATCCGACCGACACCGGCGTTGGCGAGCACCTCTTCGAGATCAGTGGCCTCGAAGGAGTCGCCGAAGGTTTTGTGGACCAAGGACTCAGAGTCTGAGCGGACCAGCTCTGGAACGTACTCCCAAGCTTCGCTCCCCCTCTTCAGTTGTTCGTCAGAATGCTGGATCCAGATCACGGGAACACCCTCGCCTCGGGCCTTCTCCACGAGGGTGCCGATGTTGGCAACAACCTCATCGCGCTGATGAGCTCCGGCCACAACGCCGTTCTGGACGTCGATCACCATCACCGCGGTATTCGGTCGGCCTGCGATTGTTGACACGGTGAGACTCCTATGGGCGTTCGGCGTTTCGAATCAGGAGCACGATGCTACGTCCGTCTGACGCCCGTCCTGTCACATGCCGCGATGAGCCGATGCGCACCTCATCCCGAGTGGACCAAGATCGGGAATTCGATCCGCGTGAGCAGCTCATCGGGTGTCACCTCGTCCGGATCGTTCAAGTAGAACTCGCGTGGCGGACCGACGATCTGGTGGCCGTGCTCGCTGATCCATGACGTCACCTTCTCGTACGCGGCTCTGAGCTGGTCATACGGGCCGTGGTGGACGGTGGACGCCACCGTTCCTCCATCGAGTGCGCGAGTCCGAACGTCGCCTTGTTCAGGCACGTCGTTTCCCACTGGTATGCAGGTCTCGATGACCATGTCACCGTTGGCATCCGCCATGTCGTGGTAGACAACAAGCGGTGGCCCCGTAGGAGTTTCACCTGCACCAGCGATGGCGTGCATCACCTTGCCGAATCCGGTTCCGATGTCCTCGCCGATCCTGTCCATGCGCGTGGTCGTCCGCAGGCCCACGATCTGCTTCGGAGAGACTTCTTCGATCGAGATGTCTTGACTCACGATTCCTCCTCATATCGCGGCGATGGGCATCGTGCCGTCGCTCGACTCGAAGCCAATGCCCTCACCTCCAAAGCTACCTCTCGCAAAGGAATCTTGACCCAGTGTCATGCACAACTCGCACCGAATCTCCCGACACTGCATGTATCAGATCGCAGTTCGCTCCCTCTTGTTCATCAACCTGAGGAGGTGCGTACTCATGAGGTACAAGGATCTGTATTTGTCCGGCTACGTCGCAGCGATTCCAGGAGCCCAA
>JABDJC010000011.1 GCA_013003395.1 Acidimicrobiia bacterium | reverse complement strand
GACGCAACGGTCCCGACGGACGAGCCGGCCCTCATCGGGTAGCCGTGGCGAGCGATCTGACGACCCTCGGCGGTGAAGGCGACCATGCGCTTGCTCAAGCCTCGCTCTTGTTGCGCCAGCAACGCTTTCCGGCCGACGAACTCATGATCCCAATCGACCACCCACGAAAGGCCCGCTTCGAGGGGCGAAGTGTCCTCGTCGAGATCTTGGCCCCACAATGGATACCCCTTCTCGAGCCGCAGCGTGTCTCGTGCACCGAGACCACAGGCCACAGCGCCGGCTGAGAGCACGTCTTCGAACAACGCTTCGGCATGGTCGGCCGACACGGTGACTTCTACGCCCCGCTCGCCGGTGTACCCCGTGCCCGCGACCACAAGTGGTCCATAGCTCGTGTCCAGTTCGGCAACGCGGAAGCGACCGATCTTGGTTCCGAACAGCGACTCAACAAGTGCTGGCGCCTGCGGGCCCTGGATCGCCAGGAACGCAGTGTCCTCCCGTCGGCGCTCGAGCGTGATGTCAGCCGCGCCCGCCGCGTCGAACCGGTCGATGATGCGGTCGTAGTTCACTCCGTTGGGAAGGATCCACCATCTGTCGTCGTCGAGGCGCAGCACGATGATGTCGTCAACCACCCGACCGTACTGGTTGAGCGCCATCGTATACTGGGCGCGTCCGGGTTCGATGGAGCCGGCATCGCCGCAGAGTTCGTTCCGAATGGCCTCGGTCGCGCCGTAACCCTCGTACGTGAATCGCCCCAGGTGAGATACGTCGAAGACGCCAACAGCGGTACGCACGGCATTGTGCTCGTCGAGGACGCTCGAGTACTGCACGGGCATGTTCCACCCGCCAAAGTCCGTGAAGCGTGCGCCGAGGCGCTCATGACTGGAGTGAAGGGGAGATTCCGGCATGGCGCGGAGCCTAGTGACTCGTCAGCCGGCAGCGGCATCGTCGCCGAGATTGACGACTTGGGGTGGTCCAGGAATTCGAGTTGGCGCTGGCATGTCTTCCGAGGCCGGCTCCAGCTCGTACTTCGCGAGCAAGTGGAGGTAGTCCCTCTGGTAGAAGATCTTGCACGCCACATCAGGATGGACTTCCCGCAGACGCCGGACTTTGCTGTTCTTCTTGGTGACCAGCTTCTGGTTCATGGTCGTGATCTCGATGTAGAGATCGTCTTGCGGAATGTAGAAGTCAGGGGTGAAGAACTTCACGGGCTCACCGTCGGTGTCGAACTCGATGGGAAATGACCTTGGCTCATAGACCCATTCGACGTCGTAGAAGTCGAGAAGCCGAGCGAACTGACGCTCGCTCTCGTGGGCGAAGCTCGTAGTCTCGGCCGGCCCTGGATCGAATTCGGTGACGTCGCTCAGTTGGCCTTCGCCTCCACGTCGACCGATGGGTCATCGCTGTCGGGATGCAGAGCGAGAATCTGACCCTCGAGCTCTCGCTGAACAGGACCCACGGCGATGCCGAAGACTCCCTGGCCTCGTTGAAACACATCAACCACCTCGTCGGTGCTGTGCGCCGCATAAATCGTGTTGCCGTCAGACAGCAGCGTGACATCTGCGAGTGGACTCTCGCTCTCCAGCTGGGTGCGAAGGATTTCCATCGCCTGCCGAATCTTCTTCAGACTCATGCCCGCATCGAGGAGACGCTTGACCACCTTCAACTGGACAACGTCAGTGAATGCATACAAGCGCTGGGTGCCTGACCCGCTCGCCATCTGCAGCGAGGGCCGGATGAGGCCCGTCCGTGCCCAATAATCGAGCTGACGGTATGTGATACCGACGATGTTGCACACTTGTGGTGCTCGGTATCCCTGGTCAAAGGCGGTCCCGTCCACTCGGCCTCCCAAATTCATCTACAGCTTACACCGACGTAATTCTCAACGTCGAACTACCGCGGTGAAATTACGAGGGCGGCGCGCACTTGTCAACAACCCCTGTGGATAACCCTTCCAGACCGGGCTCAACTCTGTGGATAAGCGGACGCGACCTCGGCGATCGCTCGGAGCCGATCCAACTGGTCGGAATCCCCTATTGCGACAATGGCATGTCCCGCTCTGATCGGTTCAGAAGGGTCGGGGTTGAACGACATCCGCCCGTTCTCTCTCACCACGGCGAGGACGAGGGCGCCTGATTTGCTCCGCAGATCGAGTTCTCGCAGCGACCTACCAGCGAGGGCTGACTCGGCGGTCACGTCCATTTCCTCGATGCGCATCTCGACGAGGCGCCCACTCACGACGAAGTCGATGAACTCCGCCACGTCAGGCTCGATCGCGAGCGCCGCTATCCGTTGTGCTCCTACCACCTGCGGGGCGACGACGCGATCAGCACCTGCGAGGTACAGCTTCTTCTCTGCTTCTGTTTCCAGCGCCCTGGCAATGATGAAGATATCCGACCTGAGCGCCCTTCCAGACAATGCAATGACGAGGTTCTCCGAATCTGAACGAACGGCACAGATCAGGGTCTTGGCCCGCTCGATACCTGCGGCCACGAGCGCCTCATCGTGCGTAGCGTCACCGACCATTGCCAGCGCACCCAACTCGAGCGCCTCGGCGACCACTTCTTCTCTGGCTTCCACAACGAGCACGTCGGCCGCACCATCGTGAAGGTTCTCCCAGACATCGCGACCTACGCGACCGAATCCACAAATGATGATGTGGTCTTCAAGTTCATCTATCCGGGCATGCAAACGTTTCGCCTCTCGTCGTCCCATCAGCAAAGTCTCGACACTGAATTCGAATGCGAGGCCGGCAGTGTAGAGAAGCGCACCGGCGCCAATCACGATGAGTGCCATCGCCAACAGGCGCCCTGACGTCGAGAGTGGCCCTCCGACTTCGGCGAAACCGACCGTCGACACCGTGATCACGGTCATATACAAACCATCGATGAAATTCATGTCCTCGATGGCCATGAAACCGACCGTTCCCAGGATTGCCACGGCAACGAGGATGCCCAGGCCGATCTGTAGTCGATGTGGGAGCGCGCTCACCGCTACTGATCGCGCCGTTCTCGAGGTTCGAAGTCTTCCGGCGAGACGTCTTCGAGAAACTCTCGAAACTGCTCGATTTGGTCTTCTTGCTCCTCGTCCTGGATCTCCACGCCGGCTTCGTCGATGACTTCCTGGGCGGCGAACAACTTGGCGTCCGACCGAGCCGCCAGGGCGATGGCGTCCGAGGGTCGAGCCGAGACGTGCACCTCTTCGCCGTCGCGAGCGATGACCAGATCGGCGTAAAACGTTCCGTCTCTGAGTTCCGTCACCACCACCCGGTCGATGGTCCCACCGAGAGCTTCGGACAGCGTCTTCATGAGATCGTGCGTCATCGGTCGCTGCGGTTGAATGCCTTCGAGCGCCAACGCGATGGCCGTAGCTTCATTGGCGCCGATCCATATGGGAAGGAACCGCGTCCCGTCCACCTCTTTGAGTAACAGGATCGGTGTATTGGTCGGTAGTTCGATACGGACACCGACGAGTTCCATGGGGACTGGCTCGCTCACGAGATCAGCCTATCAGAGCCAGTCCCTATCACCCGCGTCCACGCCTGC
>JABDJC010000232.1 GCA_013003395.1 Acidimicrobiia bacterium | reverse complement strand
CCGTCGGTAGCCTTGAGGAAATCGAGCCGGAAGGCCGCGACAGTGCAACCGATCGACTGGTTTCTCAACCTCACCTACGTGGCCTACGTCGTGGCACCGGCGATCAAGAACGAATTGTGGCTACGCGTCCTGCTCATGATCAACGCCCTGGGCTTCGCGACTTGGGGACTGCTCATCGGCAACCTCTCAGTGGTCTTCTGGAACGTGGTGTTCGCTGGCATCAGCGCGTACGGGATCGTTCGCCTGCTGCGGGAACGTCGGGAGGTCCCACTGCCAGAAGGCCTCGCCGCGATTCGCGACCATCTGTTCAAAGGGGTCAGCAATCGAAACTTCTTGCTGTTCTGGAGTCTCGGAGAATCAGCTGACATGGCCGACGGCAAACTCACGACGCATGGCGAACCCGTCGACCGGCTCCACTTGCTGATCGACGGCGGAGCGAGGGTCATCGCTGATGGAGTCGAGGTGGCAGAGCTCGGACCGCATCAGTTCGTCGGCGAAATGGCCTTCGTGAGTGGAGAATGCGCCTCGGCGACAGTGGCCATCGACCGGCCGTGCACCGTGCATTCGTGGGCGTTCTCGGACCTCGAAACGCTCCATACGTTGGAACCGCAGCTTTCGCTTCCGCTGCTGTCCAGCATCAACCGTGACCTTGCCAACAAGCTGAAGGTGTGATTCGACAGGCGGTCTGAGGTGATCCGGGGTAGCTTTCAGACATGACATCCCAACCTGGCCGTGAACCTGCCCGGCCAGACTCGACCTCGCTTCTCCGCGTCGTCGTCTGGGCCACCCATATGGCCCTTCCCCTGTTGGCCTGGGCGATCGTCATGCTGGCTCCTGACGTCGACGGCACCTGGAAACACAATCCAAGCCACTTCTGGCTGGTCGCTGCGGTGGCGCTGGCCAACGTCCGGCTCGGCATGCGAATCACGACCGAAGCCACCAATCGCGGTGACGCTCGACTGTTTCTCATCGGACTCGGATTTCTGGCCAGCGCTGCGTTCTTCACGGTCCACGCATTGGTGACGCCTCAGGTGCTCGCCGGTGGGAACACGGCTGGATTTCAGCTGGCCATGCCGGCCGGTCTCGTGCTGTTTGCCGGATTCGGGGCGTGGTCGGCCATCGATTGGACACAGGAGTCGTCCACGCGAGTGCTGTCGCGCCAAAGCGTTCTGCGCAGTGGTGTCGTCAGCGCCGCCGTCGTGTGGGCGTTCCTCTCGATCAACGGAACTGCACCACTCGACCAACCGCTCGGCGACACCTCCCTCACGCTGTTGATCGTGCCGGTGACCATCGTCACCGTCGGCCTTCTGTGTTTCATGGCGTGGCGCTATTGGAAGCTCCATCGACAACGACCGTCCGCAGTGAGTCTCGCGCTGGTGACCGCGGCCGCACTTCTCGCTGAAACCATGCTCATCGTCAACATCTCACGCACCTGGCAAGTGTCATGGTGGCTGTGGCACATCGTGATCCTCGCCGCCTACGGATACATTGCTTATGCGGCGTTTGTGACGCTTCGACTCGACGGAAAAGCCGCTGGACTCTTCACCGGTGTAGGCACCGACGCCACGGTGGACGAGGTACGAGCCGAGTTCCGTGGCGCCGTCGAACAGCTGGTCGATTCGCTGGAAGACGACGAGCGGGATGCTGAATTGGCAGCCAACGACCTGTCGCATCAACTCGGCCTCACACTTGGTCAGTCACAGATACTCGCCGGAGCGGCCAGCGCCATCGAGTCGGAACGACGCCACGGCAAACTCCATGCGGCCATGGCCCAGCTGACCCAGCACGGCGTGCGAGACATGACGGCAGAAGATCTGGCACGGCGATCCGAGACACTCCTCGGGCCAGTTCTGGGTATGGAACTGCGGTGTGGCGTCGCAACGGACGACCAACTCGCCTATGGCACCACCAACGGTGATTGGCCGGAGGTTCAGCTCCATGAACTCACTGCCGGGGCTCCGCAGCGGTTGCCCATGGAGAAAACCGACGTGCTCCTCTTCGCAGTTGCTCGAGGGGGCGACGTCTTGGGCGACATCGAAATCAAGGTGCCAACCGGCACGCCGCTCGCGGATGAGGGCCTCATCGGGCTGTTCGCAGAGCAACTGGCATTGAGTTACGAGAACGTCCGGCTCTATCGCGAGCTGCGACAGCTCTTCAATCGATACGTACCGCAAGAGGTTGCAGACCGCCTCGTCGCTGACCCACGCCGGGCACAACTCGGTGGGACTGTGGTCGAGACGACGGTGCTGTTTGCCGACCTGCGCGGATTCACGGCGTTCAGCGAAGGTATGGGTAATCCGACGGAAATCGTCGAACTGCTCAACCGCTACTTCTCGCTGGTCGTGCCGATCATCACCGAAGAAGGAGGGACCGTCGACAAGTTCGTCGGCGACGCCATCATGGCGCTCTTCAACACGCCCGTACTTCAGCCTGATCATGCGCTGCGAGCCGTGCGGGCTGCGCATCAAATGCAAACCGCCATCAATGACCTGATCGCTGACAACCCGACTTGGCCAAGATTCCGTGTTGGCGTCAACACCGGACCGGCGCTGGTCGGCAACATCGGCAGCGACGAGATCCGCAACTTCACCGCCATCGGAGACGCAGTGAACGTGGCTGCTCGCCTGGAAACCGCCGCACAACCTGGCCAGACGCTGATCGGTGGGACAACGCGTGCGTTGGTGCACCACGCAGTGAGAACCAGTCCGGCCGGCTCGTTGCAGTTGAAGGGTCACTCGGCGCCGGTTGAAGCCTTCCTCCTGGAAGAAGTGCTCTGACTCTGTCGGTCAGATCGTGAATACCTTCAGCGGCAGGACCCTCGACATTGCCGAGAAGTCCTGGTCCGCCGTCAGAAGCTTCAAGCCGACGCGCATCGCGATCGACGCGATCATGCAATCGATCAAACCCCTAGGTGTGACGCCGGCTTCACGACAGCTTCGGTAGACCTTGGCTGCTCCCTCGAAGTCTGCCACCGGATCGACAGGCTGCCATTCGAACGATGTCAACAGCCGACGGAGGTCCTGGCGCCTGCCCGCGGTAGTGGCGCCAGCAAGCACTTCCATCAGCACCGGCTCCGTAACCACGACGTTCCGTCCGCCGTCTCGGATCAATCCCGTGAGCGTCTTGTCGACCACAGAACCGGTGGCGCGGTCGAACTCAACCCATGCTGAAGTGTCGACCAGCATCAGGGCCCAACGTCTAGCGGCACCTCGGCAATCGCATGTGCACCTCGCATCGCAAGTGCCTCAGCGATCGTCATCGGTTGACCAGCGACGCTCCGCAGCGCCAGGTCGACCGCCTCCTTCTTCGTGTGCACACCGAAGCGCTGCATCACCCGCTGAATGAGTTCTTCATCAATGTCGATATTGGTTCGAGCCATGAATCGATCATACACCATCTATACACCTCATGCGTAAGTTGAGTGTATGCGATCGTATCTGGCGGGAGTGACGCGAAGGGGTCCTGGCCTTGACACACACCCCATTGAAACACTGTCCCCTCGGCCAGGGGCCGGCGCCTCAGTCGAACCGGAGGCGGGCTTCCGGTTCTTCGTCGATGATCTTGCCTGTCTTTTCGAAACCGTACGACAGGTAGAACTGTTCGGGGGTGCCTCTCCCCTCCTGCCAACTCGTCAGCAGCGTTGCTGCACCCTGCGCCTTGCACTCCGCGACCACCAGATCGAGGACTTTGCGACCTATTCCGCGCCGTTGATGCATGCGATCAATCAGCAGACGCCACAGGTATGGCTCTGGGTGGTGGTCGGTGACGACAGCCAGCATCACGAAACCCACGTACTCGCCGTCCGCCATCACGGCTCTCATCCACGGCACGACCGGAGCACCGTCGACAACCTCGGGAAACAACGCGTCGGCGAACGTTCCCCACATCGGCGCGACGAACTCCTCTTGCGTCTTGTGGGTCTTCAGCTTCTCGACCTTGCCGAGGTTCTCCGGACCCACTTCGACCAAGGTCACCTCTGCGGGAGGCGTTCGGGGTCGGGATCGCCACGCCTCCCAGTCGGGACGCGTCATGCCGTAGATCCAGTCATCGCTGTTCTCGTCGCCCAACCAGAACGACAACCTGGTGTGTCCCTCGTGCAGGAATCCGGTTCGTTCCAACACCTGCGCCGAAGCAACGTTCTCGGGATGAAGCATTCCGAACACCCTTGTCACGCCTACGGCTTCGAAGAGCCAAGCGACAAGCGCTCCCAGCGCTTCCACGGCGTAACCATTACCCCAATGCTCAGACGCGAAGGTGTAGCCGACCTCAGCAGTGCGCATGTTCGACTGACAATGCAGCGCCAACTCACCCAGCGTCACACCGGTCTCCCCGTCGACGACGATCGGCATGTACCACTCGTCGTCTTCTGGACCCTCCATCTGGGCAAGAGAGACGGCCATGTCATGTGCTTGCTCAGGAGTCACCGGCAGCTTCCAGTTCTGGAACTTGGCCACCTTCGGATCGTTGCGGCGCGCCAAGAGATCAGCCTCGTCGCTCTGACGGAATTCGCGAATCAACAGCCGGTCGGTAACGATGGTTTCGAATCGCATGAACCGATTCAAGCGCGGCGGACGACGGCTCGCGGGTAGGCCCGTGAGCTCCGCCGATCCGGTTCATTGTGAACGAATGGGTTGGTGGATGCTCACGGCTAACGTTCGCACATGCCTTTCGACGCAACAGCACTCGCAGACATCACGGTCATCGACCCCGAAGAGAACACATACCGCCTCGGCGACCTGTGGAAGGACGCCCCGCATGCGTTGTTGTTCCTCCGCCATTTCGGTTGACTGACGTGTCGCGAGCGGGCCGGTCAGGTCCGCGACAGAGCAGCCGAGTTCAGTGCTGACCAGATCACTGCCATCGGCACGGGCGGCAAGCGATATGCCAAGGCGTTCATCGAGGACACGGGCTACCCGTTCCAGGTCTTGTTGGACGAAGACGGTGAAGCGGCCGACGTGATCGGCACCGGCACCATGAGCCTCGGCACCATCTTGAAGCCAAAAGCCGTACTCGCCGGAGTGAAGTCTCTGGCCGGCGGAAACAGGCAAAAGAACCTCGGCCGCCGACCGACGCAGCTAGGCGCGACGTTGGTCATCGGGCCTGGCAACGAGATCCTCTACGAGGACTACGAAGATCACCCAGGCGACCACGCCGATCTCGACGACGTCATAGCCAAACTCGCCAAATAGCTCAACCGGCTGAGAGGTCGCGAAACTCTGTTACAGTTCTGGCTGCACCTCATCCAGTGGAGGCCAGCGTTACTCGCGTTCCTGGGTGATCTTCGTAGTCCTCGTAAAGGATCTCGTTGCCAGGCCCGATGACCAACGTCGCGCCTAGCTGCGTCGGTCGGCGGCCG
>JABDJC010000048.1 GCA_013003395.1 Acidimicrobiia bacterium | reverse complement strand
GACGTGTTCATCGGCACCTCGCGTAACAAGTCAAGACGCAGATGCTCGGACACCTGCGCGACCCGTGAGAACGTGGCGGCGTACCGCAAACGCCAATCCGACGACGCCTGATTTTCGCAGGTCTCGTACAGTGGAATCGATGAGACGCTACAAGCAGTTCGATGAAGACAGCGCTCGCTGGGACGGGTTCGTGTTCCGGGACGATGACATCGTCATCGTCTCCCCTTCGAAATCCGGAACGACATGGACGCAGTTGATGGTCGCCTTGCTCGTCTTCGACGGCCCCGAGTTTCCCGAACCCATCGGCAAGATGTCTCCTTGGATGGAACATCGAGTCGAGTCCGTGAGTGAGATCCATGGCGTGCTCGAACGCCAGACGCATCGACGTTTCATCAAGACCCACACTCCGCTCGATGGCGTTCCGATGGACGACCGGGTCAGCTACGTGTGTGTCGGGCGCGATCCACGAGATGCCGCGGTATCGATGCGCAAACACGTACGCAACATGGATCGGGATCGTCGCACCGAACTCGTACGCGAGCAGATTGGTACGGACGAGTCGATCCCGCCTACCAGAGCTGCCATCAGCGACGGCGAGTACTTCGACGCCTTCATCGACGGCGGCAGTTCGTGGTCTGTTGCAGGCCTGGCGCACCACTACACGACCGTGTGGGCGGAGCGGCATCGCCCAAATGTGGCGCTTTTCCACTTCGATGACTACTTGCGGGACCTGCCTGCCGAATTCGTGCGTCTCGGCGCGTACCTTGGCATAGCCCTCGACGATTCAAGAGCAGCAGCGCTGGCGTCGGAGGCGTCCATCGAACGGGCCAGAGCACGTGCGCCGGATGTGCTTCCTGAAGGTCACCTCGACTTCTGGCACGAGCCGGCGCAGTTCTTCGCCACAGGTACGAGCGGCCAATGGCGCGAGGTGATGACCGCCGATCAGAACGAGCGGTATCTGCGCCGAATGTCGAGCTTGCTCGATCCGGATCTGATGGAATGGGTACACCACGGTCGCACCGCCGAGCGGCCTGACGTCGTTCGATTGTGATCCAGAAGTGACGAGTACGCTCAAACGCGACAGCAACCTCGTTAGAAGGAACTCGCCCGTGGCGCAGACGAAGATGCACAAAGGCATGACGAAGGTCTTTTCAGGAGCCCATGCGCTGCTGTACAAAGCCAGTGGCGGCAAACTCGGTTCATCGATGAGCGGCGGAACGATCGGATTGCTCACGACCACGGGACGAAAGTCAGGCAAAGAACGGACCGTGCCGCTCACGGTTGTGGACCACGGTGACGGCTGGGCTGTCATAGCGTCGTACAGCGGGCACGACGTTCATCCGGCGTGGTACCTCAACATGCAGGCAAAGCCACAGGCGACCCTCACGATCGGTAAAGAGGAGCACACGGTGCGGCCTCGGGTCCTCGAGGGCGCGGAGCGAACTGAGGTATGGGATCGAGTCACTTCAACGCTCCCGGACTACGTCGAGTATCAGAAGGTCACGGATCGACTGATTCCTGTGGTCTCACTCGAGAAGAGCTGACTGCGCTCAACCGGTCGTTCGTCTGCGACGTATGAGCGATGCCGCCATTCGAAGTTCGGGAGCCATGACGGCGACGACCAACACCACGCTCGCCAGGTCTCGAACCAGTCCTGATCCGGTCGCTGCAATCGCAAACACGCCGGCGGCCGCCATGGCCAGGCGCAACCACAACGATCTCCACGCAATCGCATAGAACCGTGTCGCGATGATCAACGGGGCCGTCACCTGGATACAGCTACCAACGAAGTAGCCCAGCCCGATCGCAGCCACCCCCATGCGCTCTCCCAGCGCGATCCACAGGACGATCGCCACGCTGAAACCCACCAGACTCGACCACATTGCCACCGACGCCTCGCGTAGCCGGATCGCTGCGAGTGCGGCAATGGCTGGCGCTCCAATCACGCTCACCCAGAATGCGGCAGCGAACCACGCGAGGGTTGCCCCACCGACGAGGTCGTCGGGGAAGAGCCACTGCAACGCACGGTCACGCTCGACGATCAGTACGGCTACCAGCGGTCCAGCGATCAATGCGGAAATCGCGGTGGCGGCGCGCACCGCCTTCGCTGCCTCCGTGCGGTCGTCGCCCCGTCCGATGCCGCGGGAGAGTTCGGGAAGCAGGACGAGGCTGATTGCTCTCGGCGTGAGGGTAAGCGGCTCGAGGTACGTGAGTGTGGCTCCGATGAGGGCGGCGCCGATCGCCGCATCCAGGCGATCGGCCGCAAGTGGAGTGACGCTGGTGAAGCCGACTCCGGCAAGGGAGCCGACGACTCCAACCAATCCGTATCCGGCGAATGCTCTGGTCGGCAGGCCACGCCACGTCGGCAGCTGAGCGAGGCGGCTGATGGCGAGAGAAGCCACTGGCAGGAATCCAACCACCAGAGGGACGATCACCCACTGCGCCAGGGAGCCGCGGAGGATCGCCAAGAGCGAAACGGCGAAAAGGCCGAAACCGACAATCTCGAGCAAGGCCTGTCGCTTCACCTGCTGGCGACCGTACGCAATGGATTTCCCGGCGATGTAGAGGCCGAAAACGACAGTGAGCACAGCGGTGAGCGCCGCAGTCGCGCCGTCGAACTCTGCGGCGGCGACCGAGTACCACAGGGCAGCACCGGCCCCCAAGACGGAAAGCCCGACGACGACCCAGGAGGCCAGAGTTGCCAGGCGGTCACCGTCATCGGATCGATCGCTCCCGCGCAGCTCTGACAGGAACTTGATGATTCCCGAAGACCAACCGCCAGCAGTGACGATTGTGATGATCCCGGCAACCGACAGTGCGATGGTCACGGTGCGCAAGGCGTCGACGCTGATCGTGCCGGCGCCGAATCGGGCACCCGCTCTCACCGTCCCGGTCAGAGCTATCGCCAGCAGCGACCACGCCCCATCGCGCACCAACGGACTCGTGCTGCGTCGATCAGACATCAGGCTGGGATGGCATATGCGCCGGAACCGAACGCAACCAGGCGCTCAGCATCCCCATCAATCCACAAGTCGATCTTGCCGTGGGCGAGCCGACGGCCCACCTTCGTCAGTTCGGCACGCCCGACGAGGTTGCCGCCCATGGCAGGTCTGAGAAAGTGCATCGTCATGTCGGTGGTCACCGCCATGCCTTCGATCCCGATCTTCGTGAAGATGGCAAACCACAAGGCGAGGTCGGCGAGCGTGAACATGGTTGGTCCAGGGATGTATCCACCGGGGCGTAGCGCAGATGCGTCATACGTCCAGTGAGCTTCCGCCCATCCTTCTCCGAGGTCGGTGCAGCGATAGCCCGCCTTGGCTGTGGCCGGGAAGGCGTCGAACAGATATTCGTTGAGTTGATACGGCGTGAGATCCACGGCGTGAGTATTGCATCTGGTGCTCAGCCGTCTGCGGTGAGGGTGCCGGCAACGAACGCGTTGAGCCAGTCTTCGTCGAGGTGTCCAAACCGGTCCGGCGCCCCCGGGGCTACGAAGACGTGGAGCATCTCTCCGGTAACTGGCATGGTGATGCTGCCCACAGGACACGAACCGAACGGCGATCGAAGGCCAGCCAAAGCCGGTGGTACTACTCCAAAGCAGATCTGGTTGTGAGCATGCCACACGGTAAGCGGACCCCCGATCGCCGGTCCGGCGACTCCGATGTCTTCCATCTCGTACATGACTCCAACGAGAACCGGCCCGTCGGGTCCGGCCGCGTAGATGAGGTTTTCGGGCCGTTCTGGGTCGAGGACCCGGCCGTCGTGCTTGTACTGCTCGTTGCCAGCGTGAAAGTCGAGACCGGCGATGCCTTCCACGTCGTACCCGGCAGCGGCTGCAACTTCAGAGTCGGCGAATCTGGCGACACCTGCCACCGTTTCGGCATGCAAGAGGTCCGCAGCTTGCGCTTCTGCGTCGGTAGCCTCTCTGTCGGTTCCCACGGGCAGCAGCACACCCGGTTGCGGTACCTCGCCGAGGTGGTGTCCCCCCTCAGTGGCGCCGAAGGCACCAACCCACGACGAGGTACCGACCAGGACCACCATCGTGACTGCGCCGGCGGACGAGGCGAGTCGACGGATCAGAGTCGGTCGAAGCGGCGTCAGGACGATGGTGAGCGCAGTGAGTTCCAGCAACTTCGTGAACAGTGCCACTTGGTCTGGTACCTCACCCGAGAACGACGAGACGGCGAAGGCGAGCAACGACCCACTCAGGACCCACCGAACGAAGCGGTAAGAGGGTTCGCCTTTGGCAACACCATTCGCTGCTATGCCGAGCAGCATCGAGTCAGCGAGGAACAGTGCTGTCAACACCGATGGTTCGTGCCCTATGACGAGCCCTACGTGTGCGGCAGCGCTCGCCGCCAGCAGCCAGAACAACATCCGGCTCGAAGGATCGAGTGGCGTTGGCGTCGTCGCATGGTTCCTCAGCCGACGATATGCCCACAGTACGAGCGGAAGCAGGGCGATGGCGAGCAGTGCGGCGATGTGTTCGCCGATGACCGAATAGAGGGGGCTCGACAGATACTCGCCAGCCGGTTGGATTGACAGGTTGTCGGCATGTAGAAGCTTCGTCATACGGTCATCTCCTCAAGCTCGACCTCACGTCGGAGACTGCCGAATTCGAGGCGGGCGGCAGGACGACGAAGCAGCCAGAAAGTTGCGATCGGCACGACGAGTCGTGTCAGCGTCGCCACGAGGCCAAGACCCGAATCTGCCAAGACCACGGCCAAGGCCAAGTCAACGGTCGCCCAGACAATGAGTAGCGATTCGATCCTGAGCGTCCACATGCGGGAACGAACGGATCGACGCCTGAGCCCGCGGGCAAACAAGAAGAGCACGACCGTGAGGATGGCGGTCAACAGCAGGTTCGTGGGTGGGGCGAAGCCGGCGACAGTCGCAACGCCAGACTCGACGACCGACATGACACCGACGGCGCCTTGCATGAAGACCAAGGTGCCAGCAACGTCGACAAGCGTGGATTGAGGTGGTGATGTGTCCATGACGCCATGGTCAAGCCATCAGATGAGCCAACGATTGGTCCCAAATGAGCAGAAGATGAGACTCGCAGAGCGGCGATCTAGGGCCTTCTCGTACGGTGATGCCCCCCTGCGGCCTAGGAGGCCGCGTCCCCCCAACACTCGCTGCGCTCGCGAGGGGGACAGAGAGAACTCGCTGCGCTGGTCAGGGGACGGGTGTTCATTTCCTCCCCCGTCGACGGAGGAGACGTTTGGGGGAGGCGGCACCGCTAGGTGCGGAGGGGGCACGACGGGTGAAGGTCGATCGCGTTCGTTGAGCTCGGAACGCGGCGACCGTGGGCGTTCTCGTACGGTGATGCCCCCCTGCGGCCTAGGAGGCCGCGGTCCCCCCAACACTCGCTGGCGCTCGCGAGGGGGACAGAGCGACGATCGCTTCGTCGCGAGGGTGAGAGTTCGGTTTCCTCCCCCGTCGACGGAGGAGACGGTTGGGGGAGGAAGCTCCGCTAGGAGCGGAGGGGGCACAACGGGTAAACGTCGAACGCGTCCGTCGGCCTTCGGCGCGGCGACCGGTGGGCGTTCTCTTGCGGTGCGCTCCGGCGCTGTGCTCTATCGTCGACGTCAACCGACAGCTTGGACTTCGACGATGGCAACTGATGGAATGTTGACTGTTGAGAGTTTGCGTACGCTTGTCGACGCCGACGAAATCGACACGGTCGTCATGGCGTTCACAGATCACTACGGGCGCCTCGTCGGGAAACGATTCGACGGGCACTTCTTTCTCGATGAAGGCGTATCGGCAGGCACTCACAGCTGTAACTATCTCCTCACGGTCGACATGGAGATGGAACCGATGGCCGGCTTCGCTTACGCCAGTTGGGAGCAGGGCTACGGAGATTTCCACCTCGTTCCGGACCTGAATACCCTGCGTCGGGCTGCGTGGTTGCCAGGCACAGCTCTCGTGTTGTGCGATTTGGTCGACGTCGAGACCCATGCGCCGGTTTCCGTTGCGCCCCGGAGCATCCTGCGGCGCCAGCTCGATCGAGCAGCGGATCACGGTCTCACCGTCATGGCCGCGTCCGAACTCGAGTTCTTCCTGTACGGCGACTCCTACCGGCAGGCACACGCCAAGGGGTACGCCAATCTGGAACATGCCGGCTGGTACATCGAGGACTATCACCTCATGCAGGGAGCGCGCGTCGAGTCCTTCGTGGGCGCGGTGCGGCGAAACCTGCGCCACTCCGGCGTCCCCGTAGAGAACTCCAAAGGGGAGTGGGGCAGGGGGCAACACGAAATCAACGTCAGGTACGCAGACGCGTTGTCGATGGCCGATCGCCACGTCATCTTCAAGCAATGCCTCAAAGAGACGGCGGATGCCCAGAGCGTGAGCGTCACATTCATGGCCAAGCCGCACACCGAGGAAGCCGGGAGCAGCTGCCACATCCACCTCAGCCTCTGGGAGGGGGAGTCGAACGCCTTCGCCGGCGACCACGAACTGGGGGCGATGCAGGTGTCGGATCGATTCCGCTGGTTTCTCGGTGGGTGGATGCGCTACCTCAATGATCTGATGGTGATGTACGCACCGACCATCAACTCCTACAAGCGGTACCAGGATCTCTCGTGGGCGCCGACGCGAGTTGCGTGGGCACGCGACAACCGGACTGCGGGTTTTCGAGTGGTGGGGCAAGGTCCGAGTTTGCGTATCGAGTGTCGGATTCCCGGCGCAGACGTCAATCCGTACCTGGCGTACGCGGCGTCGATAGCTGCCGGACTGGCGGGTATCGAACAGCAGATCGAACCGCCCGAGATGTTCGTGGGTGACGTCTACTCCGAAGCCGACCTGCCGCACGTGCCTCAGACGCTCGAGCTGGCAACTGCCGAGTTGCGAAGCAGCCCGATGGCGAGGCAGGCCCTTGGTGACGACGTGGTGGACCACTACGTGCGCGCCGCCGAGGTCGAGATCGAGGCAGCGCGCCGCGCCGTCACCGACTTCGAACGGGCGCGCTACTTCGAAAGGATCTGAGCGATGCGACTCGACGGCAAGGTTGCGCTCGTCACGGGCGCTGGTTCCGGCATCGGTCGAGAGACCGCGCTGCTGTTCGCGGAAAACGGAGCGAGAGTCGCGTGCGTCGATCTCTCGGCCGAGGCCAACGAGGCGACGGTTGCTGCCATCGCTGCCCAGGGAAGCGAGGCCATCGCCATCGCCGCCGACGTGTCTTCCGCAGAGGATTCGGAGCGAATGGTGGCCACCACAACCGCCAGGTTCGGCGCACTACACGTCGCCTTCAACAACGCAGGAATCATGCATTCCGACGACGGCGATGCGGTCGCTACTTCGGAGCGCACGTGGGATCTCACGATGAACATCAACGCCAAGGGGGTGTTCCTCGGTTGCAAGTACGAGATTCCGGCCATCAGCGCCTCGGGCGGCGGCTCGATCATCAATACGGCGTCGTTCGTGGCCATCATGGGTGCCGCGACTCCACAGATCGCCTACACCGCGTCCAAAGGTGCCGTGCTCGCCATGACGAGGGAGCTCGCAGTGGTGCACGCGAGGGACGGTATCCGACTGAATGCGTTGTGTCCCGGTCCTTTGCGCACAGAGCTTCTGATGAAGTTTCTCGACACCGACGAGAAGAAGGAACGACGGCTCGTACACATTCCGATGGGTCGCTTTGGTGAGGCGGCCGAGATGGCTCAGGCAGCGCTGTGGTTGGCGTCTGACGAGTCGTCATTCGTCACCGGGACCGACTTCGTGGTCGACGGCGGAATCACCGCAGCGTACGTGACGCCCGAGTCGTAAGCTCCACCTCCGGCCGTCTTCACTCGTCGCAAGGAGCCTCATTGATCGCCTCGACCCCGCCGATGGGCTGGAACAGCTGGAACACGTTCGGTCCGAACATCGACGAGAACCTCATTCTCGAGACGGCAGATGCGCTGGTTGAAACCGGACTGCGCGATGCTGGATATCGCTACCTGGTGGTCGACGACGTCTGGATGGCCCCGGAACGTAAGAACGGTCTCCTCGTTCCGGATCCCGAGCGGTTCTCGATGGGTATCGGTCCGTTGGTTCAGGAGGTACACGACCGAGGCCTGCTCTTCGGGATCTACTCGAGCGCCGGCACCCACACCTGCGAAGACCTTCCCGCGAGCTACGGCTTCGAGCAAGTCGACGCAGATACTTTTGCCGAATGGGAGGTCGACTTCCTCAAGTACGACTTCTGTCACACCGCGGCCGGTGCCGATCCTGTGGCTCTGTATCGGCGGATGGGTCAGGCGCTGCGAGCTACCGGACGCGACATCCTGTATTCGATCTGTGAGTGGGGCGCCAACCAACCGTGGGAGTGGGCGTCGTCCGTGGGCGCCCACATGTGGCGCACGACCGAAGACATCGTCGACTCCTGGGAGTCGGTCTCTCGGTTGGGTTTTGAACTCCAAACCGACCTGCATCCGTACGCAGGTCCAGGTCATTGGAACGACCCAGACATGTTGGTGGTCGGTATGCATGGCAAAGGTCACGTCGGCCGTACCGGTTTGACCGATGCCGAATATCGCTCCCACTTCGCCTTGTGGTGTCTCCTGGCCTCGCCGCTGATGATCGGATGCGACGTACGCTCGATGGATGACGCCACCCGGCACCTCTTGTTGGACGAATCGTTGATCGCGATCAATCAAGACCCACTTGGACGGCAGGGGTATAGGGCTTCGAGTCACGGCCACACTCATGGAGAGACGTGGGCCAAAGCTCTGGCAGACGGCAGCTGGGCAGTCGGAATCTTCAATCGGACAGAGCGGCCAGGCGAGTTCCTCACCGTCGGCTGGGAACTGTTCGGCCTCAAGGTCGACACTGCCGCAACGGTCCACAATCTGTCTACTGGCAGGATCGATCATGGGGTGGTGGCCTCCTTCGGAACCCGGGTCGATTCCCATGATGTCCACGTCTTGCGCATCACGCCTGAGCGCACGTGAGAGCGTCGTCTGGTGGCGGGGTATGACGCCATCGCCTACACCGAGCTCGCGATGACGTTCCGCGCTACCGTACCCGCCGCATGAGCATCGAAGAGACGTCTTCAGACGCGCCAGTCTCGGATTCCGAAGTGCCGAAATGGCTACGCCTCGCGCTCGTCTTCTTGCTTCTCTACGGCTTCCTCGTGGGCGTGAAGGCGCTCGAAACGGGTATCAAGGCGTTCGGGGCCGACTTCACGGAGTCGCTGTTCGAAGGTGTCTCGAACCCGATCGCCGGCTTGTTCGTCGGCATCCTCGCCACCGTGCTCGTGCAGTCCTCGTCGGTGAGTACGGCGACCATCGTCGGGCTCGTCGGTTCTGGCGCACTCTCGGTGTCCGCCGCGGTCCCGATGATCATGGGTGCCAACATCGGTACCACGGTCACGAACACGCTGGCGTCGCTCGGCTACCTCAGGCGAAGCCGCGAGTTCCGCAAGGCGTTCGCCGGGGCGACGATGCACGACTTCTTCAACGTTCTTGCGGTTTCGGTGATTCTGCCGCTCGAACTCCTCACGGGATATCTGTCGAAGTCGGCCAATTGGCTGGCCGTCTTCCTCGCCGACAACACCTCGTTGGCTTTCGACAACCCGGACAGCCCGATCAAGGACGCCGTCAAAGCGCCAGTGAAGCTCCTCGAGGGGCTCATCGAAGGCGCAAGCGACAACGTCATCGGCGTGGTGATGTTGGTGTTTGGATTGGCGCTCATCTTCTTGGCTCTCGCACTCATCACGAAGAACATGAGACTCGTGATGCTCGGAAGAATCGAGCGCAGCATGAACGCACTGCTTTCGAGCGGTGGGGGACTGACGGCGATGGCCATCGGCGTCTTGATCACCATCTCGGTGCAGAGCTCGAGCATCACTACGTCAGTGCTGGTTCCCATGATCGCAGCGGGCGTCATCACGCTGCAGAACGCGTATCCGGTGACCTTGGGCGCCAACCTGGGGACGACGGTCACCGCCCTGCTGGCGTCGCTGGCCACAGACCGTCCGGAAGGTCTGGTTATCGCGTTGGTCCACACGCTCTTCAACATCAGCGGCATCGTGTTGTTCTATCCGATTCCGAAACTCAGGGTCCTGCCGATCCGGGCCGCCGAAGCCCTATCGGTCGTCGCCGAGCGGCGCAAGTCGCTCGTGTTGATATACGTATTTGGCGTGTTTGTCGTTCTACCCTTCATAGGCGTTCTCGTTCTGCGATAGGAGCACTCAATGGTTCTCGAGTTTTTTCGAGGTAAAGCTGATCAGGAACTCGAGGCGGTCGAGCAGACCATCCGCGAGATGCTTCTCAACTGTCGCCACACCTTCGATCTCGCGATCAACGCGCTCTTGGGCGGCGCCGACCCTTCGATCGTCGGACCGGACATTCGTGCCACGGATCGCAAAGTCAACAAGGCGGAACGCGCCGTTCGCAGTGATCTCGTTGTGCACGCCAGTGTTCGCGGATCCAATGCCGACATGCCGTTCATGCTGATTTCGATGAGCATCGTCAAAGACGCCGAACGCATCGGCGACTACGCCAAGAACATCTGGGATCTTGCTGACGCAGGGGTGAACCTATCGGAGGTCGCCGAGGGTCTCGACGAGCTCCTGCGGCATCGCGACAGGACGTCGCAGCTCATCGCAACCACCGCCACAGTCTTCGCCGACCGTGACGCAGGTGAGGCGCATTCGATCTTGGAGGAAGGCGACGTCTGGCAGGACGAGTACGACGACATCATCATCGCTCAGCTCAGCTCCGAAGGATCGACTGAGCACGCTGTCGCCAGAGCGCTGCTCTACCGCTATCTGAAGCGGATCACTGCTCACGCGCTGAATGTGCTCACCTCCCTCGTCATGCCGATCCATCGTCTCGACTACTACGACGAAGCCAAGGCTGACCGCGAGGCCTGAATCCTCGCGTTGGGCTATTTACCCGATTGACATGGTTCAATCCATTCAATATAGTGGCCGACATGAGAACAAGAGCACTGGGCACGATCGTGTTGCCCCTCATTTCGATTCTGGCGATCGTTGCGTTCTTCGTCGTCGTGGCCGACCGGCTCCCCGACCAGGTTGCCACTCACTGGAACGGCGATGGCGTTGCGGATGGCTTCACGAGTCCTGGCGATCTGGCGATCGTCGTCGGAGGGATAACCCTTCTCTCCGGCGGGCTGATGGCTGTTCTCGCCAACGTTGCCGCGAAGAACGCCGTTGCCGGGGGTCGGGCCATCAACGGGGCTCCGCTCTCACTCGTGTGGTTCATCGGTGCGTTGGCGATCTCCAGCACCGTGGTGCAGATCGACACACAGGTGGTCCCTTCGCTACCAGCGGCCTCGATTCCGCTTGCGCTCGGTCTCGGTGCCTTCGGTTGGTTCATCGGCGTCTGGGCTTCTGGACCGCTCGCCGAGGTGCCCAAGGCAACCGGTCCAGCCCCGCGCCACGCAGACAGAGTTCCGCTTGACGAAGGCCACACTGCCGTTTGGTCGGGTAGAACTCCTCGGTCGCGGGCGCTTGCCGTCGTACTCGGCTCTCAATTGGTCATCGCTGTCGCCATGGGACTGCTCTTGAGTTGGTGGGCGGCCCTCGCGATGGTTCCGGTTGCACTGCTCATTGCGGCATCGATGAACTACTCCGTCACGCTCGGTCCCGCCGGCATCCGAGTCGCCGGCCTGGGTCTCGGTCTGCCGCGCGTCATCGTGCCGCTCGACGAGATCTCTTCAGCGTCGCCTGGGACCGTCGAGGCCATGTCGTTCGGAGGCTGGGGCATCCGGATCGCAGGAGAGACGGCGGTGATCACCCGATCAGGTCCCGCCCTCGTCGTGACGAGAACCGACGGTGCGGTGCTCAGGGTCTCGATGGACAACCCTGAAGAGCCTGCCGCGGTGATGGCCACGCTCATGGATCGGCGCTCGTGATACTCGAGATCGATCTCGACTCGGATCGACCGATATACCTGCAGATCGCTGACGGGGTGCGTAGAGCGCTTGTCTCAGGCCGGCTGGCAGCAGGCGATCGCCTCCCGCCGGGCCGCGAGTTGGCCGGCTCACTTGGAGTGAATCTGGAAACCGTACAGCGCGCGTATCGGCACCTCGCCGCCGAGGGTGTCGTGACCTCGCGGGTAGGCAGGGGCACTCGTGTTTCCGAGGCCGTCGACGTCAACGGCCTCGGCCTTGCCGAGGTGATCGATGCACTTGTCCTGCGGTCCCGAGAACTCGATCTGGAGCCGGAAGTCGTCGTCGAGCGAGTTCGCCACGCGCTCGCCTTGTAGGGGGTGCGCAGCAAATTTGAGCGGATTGTCCAAATTGGCACACGTCTGGCAGACTGGGCCTTCAATCCTCCAAGGAGCGTTTCATGGCTGACCCGCAGGGGTATCAAAACGGACGTCGAGTAGCGATCGTTGACGGTCTGCGCACTCCGTTCATGAAATCCGGAACCACGTACGAACACCTGACCCCGATCGACCTCGGCACCGCCGCCGTGAACGAGCTCGTGCAGCGTTCAGCGGTCGATCCAGAAGCAATCGACTTGGTGGTGTACGGCGCGGTGGTCCCGGTGGTTGCAGCCCCGAACATCGCCCGAGAAGTCTCGACAGGCGCCAACCTGCCGCGCTCTGTCGACGCATACTCGGTCAGTCGGGCATGTGCCACGAGCACGCAGGCGACGATCAATGCGGTGCAGTCGATTTTGTCAGGCGACTCGGAAGTTGCCATCGCCGGCGGTGCCGATTCGCTGTCTCGACCTCCGATCACCTACAGCGACAACGCAACGGCCGCGCTCATGAGGGCCGCAAAGGCTCGCGATGTTTCCGGCAAGCTCAAGGCCTTCTCGCAGGTCCGACCGAAGGATCTTGCACCTTCGGCGCCTGCTCTCGAAGACATGTCGAGCGGGCTGACGATGGGCGACGCTGCGGAGAAGATGGCACGCGAGAACGGCATCAGTCGCGAAGCCCAAGATGCGTATGCGTATGAGTCACACATGAAGGCCCACGAGGCATGGGAGAAGGGTGTCTTCGACTCTGAGGTCATGCACTTCGCGGTGCCGCCTTCGTACGAGACGACGGCCGAGCGAGACAACCTCACACGCGGCGACTCCACACTGGAAGCCTTGGCCAAGTTGCGCCCGGCGTTCGACAAGCGGTACGGCACGGTGACCGCAGGAAACTCGTCACCGCTCACCGACGGTGCCTCGGCAGTTCTCCTGATGGAGGAAAAGACGGCAGAACGGCTGGGGTTCATACCCAGAGCATTCATCAAGTCCTGGGGATTTGCTGCCCTCGACCCATCCTGGCAGATGCTCATGGGTCCTTCCTTCGCCACGCCGATTGCGCTCGACCGGGCAGGAATGACGCTCGATGAGATCGATGTCGTCGACATGCATGAGGCCTTTGCGGCCCAGATGCTTTCGAATCTGCAGGCATTCGCCTCACCTGAATGGGCGCAAAAACACCTTGGTCGCGACCGGGCGATCGGCGAGATTCCGTCGGACAAGCTGAATCTCTACGGGGGCTCGATCTCGCTTGGGCACCCGTTTGCTGCAACCGGCACCAGACAGCTCACGACGATGGCCAACGAACTCGTGCGGCGCGACACCGGTACCGCCCTCATAACCCAATGCGCTGCCGGGGGACTCGGTGCCGCAGTCATCCTGGAGCGCTGAACATGACCACGACCATCCCCACCCTCACTCATTTCCAGTTCTCTGTTGACGACGACGGCGTCGCCGTCGTGCTCATGGATCGCGCCGGCGAGAGCATGAACACCTTGGGACCCGAGGTCGCTGCCGATCTCAACGCCGTCCTGTCGACCATCGAGGAAGACAGCTCGATCAAGGCCGTGATTCTCGGATCGGCCAAGAAGGGCAACTGGATGGCAGGAGCGGACATCAGGTTTCTTCGCACCCTCAACGACCCCGCTGACGCCGTCGAGATGTTGCAGTCCGCGCAGGAAGGTTTCAACAGGCTCGAGCGCATTCACACCGACCTTGGCAAGCCTGTCGTAGCGGCCATCGATGGGGCCGCAATGGGTGGCGGCTGTGAGTTGGCCATGGCATGTTCGATGCGCATCGTCACCGACGAGAAAGCAACGCAGCTCGGTCAGCCAGAGATTCAGCTGGGGGTGCTGCCTGCTGCCGGCGGCACACAGCGAATGCCGCGTCTCATCGGATTGGCACCCGCCCTGGACCTCCTTCTCACCGGAAAGCCGGTTCGACCGTCCAAGGCAAAGCGACTTGGTTTGGTCGACGAAGTCGTACCCCGCGAGGTCCTCATGGACGTAGCGAAACGTAGGGCCCTGGAAGCAGTGGGAGGACCCACCGCCAAAGCGGCGTCCCCGATCGAGCGGCTGCGTGGGGTGCTGAACAAGGACGCGTTGACTCGACTGGCCACCGAGGACACCCCGATGGGCCGCAAGTTCGTGTTTTCCAAAGCTCGAGAGAGCGTGCTGGCCGAGACCAAGGGTCTGTATCCCGCACCTCTCGAAACGTTGGAGTGCGTTCGCATCGGCCTCGAGCGGGGATTCGAAGCCGGGCTCAAGGCCGAGCGCGAAGCCTTCGGGCGATTGGTGGTGTCACCGCAGGCCAAGGCCCTCATGTCCATCTTCTTTGCCACGCAGGATCTGAAGAAGGAGAACGGCACCGACGATCCCTCGATCGAGGGTCGCCAGATCTCCAAAGTTGCGGTGCTCGGCGGCGGATTGATGGGTGGCGGAATCGCTGCGGTGAATGCCATCAGAGCCAAGACGCCAACGCGCATCAAAGAGGTCGATGACGCAGGCGTGAGGCGGGGACTCGGCTACGTGGCCAAGAACGTGAAGGAAGGTGTCAAACGGCGGCGGATCGACAAGCGCCATGCCCAACGTCTGCAGAACCTGGTCACCGCTTCGACCGACTGGTCTGGCTTCGGGAACGTCGATCTCGTGATCGAGGCCGTATTCGAAGATCTGGACCTGAAGCAGGCCATGTTGAGAGAAGTCGAGCAACACACCACATCCGACACGATCTTCGCGTCGAACACCTCGTCGATTCCGATTGGCGACATCGCAAAGGCCTCGTCGCGACCAGAGACGGTCATCGGGATGCACTATTTCTCGCCAGTCGAAAAGATGCCGCTGCTGGAGATCATCACCACCCCAGATACTGCCGACTGGGTGACGGCCACCTGCGTCGCCTTTGGCAAGAAGCAAGGCAAGACGGTGATCGTCGTCAACGATGGACCGGGGTTTTACACGAGCAGGATCATCGGCCCCTACATGAACGAAGTCGCCTACCTACTCGCCGAAGGTGTCCCAATCGAAGACATCGACAGGGCCATGACGTCCTTCGGGTTTCCGGTGGGACCGGTCGTGTTGATGGACGAAGTCGGTCTCGACGTCGGCGTAAAGGTCGCGAAAGTCATGCAGGCTGCGTTCGGCGAGCGCATGGCCGCACCAGACAACATTTCGAAGCTGGTCGCCGATGGTCGCCATGGACGTAAGAACGGACGAGGCTTCTACCTGTACGAGAACGGCAAGAAAGGCGGCGTCGACGAGTCGGTCTACGCCACGCTCGGCGTTGTGCCCGTTTCTGGCACGAGCCGCGACGAAGTGAGAGATCGACTTCTGCTTGCCATGGTGAACGAAGCCGCGCTGTGTCTCGAACAAGGCATTCTGCGCTCGGCTCGAGACGGAGACATCGGCGCGATCTTCGGACTGGGTTTCCCTCCACACACTGGAGGGCCATTCACGTGGATCGACCAGCAGGGTGCTGCCACCGTTGTCGCCAAGCTCGAAGCGCTGCAGGAACAGCACGGTGCTCGGTTCGCTCCCGCGCAAATCATCAAGAGTCACGCAGAGTCTGGGGCGACGCTTCGCCAATGACGGCAACGAGCACTGCGTCGACCGTCCGAGCCTCACGCCGAGAAGACCTCGTCACGATGGCATTGGTCTCGTGGACGATCATCGGCATCTTCGTCGACGCCTATTTCCATGCAACCGACGCCGGTCTCGAGAGCTTCTGGACACCGTGGCACGCACTGTTCTACAGCGGGTTCACTGCCACCGCCGCCTGGATCGTCCTTCTTGCGGTGCGCAGGCGGGTTGACGGTCAGTCGTTGATCGACGCAACGCCGAGCGGCTACCGGGGCGCGCTGCTCGGCATCGGACTGTTCGGCTTGGGAGGCGTCGGCGACGCCATCTGGCACACGATATTTGGAGTCGAGACGAGCCTCGACGCTCTGCTCAGCCCGACACATCTCGTGCTGTTCGTTGGTGCGACGCTGATAGCGTCGGCTCCATTGCGTGCGGCTTGGGTAGATCCGAATGACCGGTCGAATCTCACCTGGAAAGAGTTTCTCGCCCCGGCCCTCGGGCTGACGTGGACTGCGGCTCTGGTGGCGTTCATGCTGGCCTACGCAGTCCTGCTCACCGACGGAGAGTTGCCGCGATCCGCCTTCACTCCAGGGAGCGGGAATGCGGAGTTCATCGCGGCGTATGGCGTGTTGTCGGCCATCGTGACGACGGTGATCTTGGTGGCCCCCTTGTTGTTGGTCCTTCGCCGCTGGAGTGCTCTCCCGGCTGGAGCGGTAACTCTCTTCACCGTGGTCATTGTGCTGATGGTCGCGCTCGGATTCGATCGAGATCTCGTCGGTCTGGGCCCTGCCCTGGTCGCGGGCGTGGTCGGCGACCTTCTCGTGAGGAAGGAGCGCCCGTGGCTGGTCGCGGCGGTCTACCCGCTCGTCCTCTGGTCGACGTATTTCGTGATGGCCGGCCGATCGGGTGGGGGCTTGGGTTGGCCGCCTGAGATCTGGGGCGGAATCATCTTCTTCGCCGTACTCACATCGCTCGGCATACAAGGCCTTCTCGTACTCGGCGCCTCGCTGCCGGCTGCGAGTGGTGCAGCGGCGGACTTCGAAAGACACCGCTGACAGGATCGTGGCACGACTGCTAGTTTGCTGGCATGTCGCTCAGGGACGCACGGCACGCTGCTGGTTTCACCCAAGGGGAGTTGGCTGCCCGCGCCGGAGTGAGCAGGCAGTTGATCAGTGCTGTCGAAGTGGGCCGCCATCTGCCTCGGATCGATGCGGCACTGGCATTGGCGGGTGCACTCGGCACACGGGTCGACGAACTGTTCGGGGCACGTCGGGCTCCCGAAGACATCCGTACCGGAGCGGTACCGCCTCGGGGAACCGTCGTACGCGCTGGTCTCGTCGGCGATCGCGTCGTGACCGCGCCGCTGACGTCGGAGCGGTCGGGTTGGGGCGTCGGTGACGCAGTTGTCCGAGACGGATCGGTCGAATGGCTGAGCCCCCGCACCGCCGGCCTGGTGGTCGTTGGGTGCGAGCCCGGTCTGCATCTTCTGGAGCGGTTGTTGCGTGAGCGGGGAATGGGCTCGATAGCCGTGCTGGCATCGAACGCCGTTGCCTTGGACGCACTCGTGGCGGGACGAGCGCATGCAGCAGTCGTGCACGGTCAGCCTGAGACGCTTGTCGCCCCGGAAGGGGTTGACCGATTTCGAATAGCGACGTGGCGCGTTGGGTTGACTTCGGATGCCGCGGGAGATTGGGTGCGTGGTGCCCTCGCAGGGAAGATGCCGGTCATTCAGAGGGAGCAAGGAGCAGGCGTCCAGAACACCTTCGAGGCGGCGGTCGACGCCGTGAGCCTTCCGATCGCAGGACCAACGGTCGGCGGCCACGTCGAGGCGGCAGAACGGTCGCTCCTGCTCGGCCTGCCGGCGGTGACGATCGAACCGGCAGCGACGGCGCTGGGTTTGGGGTTTCACCCTCTTGCCACGCACGAAGTGGAGCTGTGGGTCGACGCGAGATGGCGCGGCGACCGCCTCGTCAGCGACGCCGTCAACACGATGGTGACTCGTCGATTCATCGCACGGCTCGAGGCAGTCGGTGGATACGACCTGTCCCGGGTCGGAAGCCAGATCGCATGATCTGGCGGGTGGCCGTAGGCGCACTGTTGTTGGCAGCTTGCTCAGGCGGTGAATCCGAGCGGCAGCTCGTGGTGTCTGCGGCCTCATCACTCACCAATGCGTTTGGCGAAGTCGCATCTGCCTTTGAAGAGCGACATCCAGGTGTCTCGGTCGTGCTCAACCTCGGCGCTTCATCGGCCCTACGGGAGCAGATCCTCAATGGTGCTCCTGCAGACGTGTTCGCTTCGGCCGATGAGGCAACCATGGACGCAGTGATCAACGCGAGCGCAGCCGCCGGCTCGGAGGTCTTCGCACACAATCGGCTGGTGATCGCAGTTGCCTCGGGCAATCCTGCCGACGTGAGCGGCCTCGAGGATCTCGCCAGAACGGACCTGTTCGTCGGGCTGTGTGCTCCGTCGGTTCCCTGCGGGAGGTTGGCGGCCCTCGTGCTTGACACGCAAGGGGTGGTGCCTGCTGTCGACACGTACGAGCCCAACGTGCGAAGTCTGGTCACCAAGATCGGCAACGGCGATCTCGACATGGGCCTCGTGTATCGGTCCGACGTGACCGGGTCTTCGATGGTCGAGGGAGTCGGCTTGCCGGAGGACGTCGACTTCGCCAACGATTATCACATCGCAGTTCTCGATCGCGCGCGAGAACCCGATCTGGCGACGGCGTTCGTCGAGTTTCTCTTGTCTCCTGAAGGAGTTGCCATCGTCGTGGCGAACGGTCTGGAGGCTCCATGAAGGTCCCCACTCGTCGAGTCACGCAGAGCGCGCCGCCTGCGCTGGTGGCGTTGGCGGTGATCGGAGCGGTGTTCTTCCTCGTTCCGGTGGTCGGAATCGTGGCGCAAGTCCCGTGGCGTTCGCTACCAGAGATCTTCCGAAGTGACATCGTTGCCAACGCGGTGCGCTTGTCGCTCATCGCGTCGGTCGGAGCGGTCACGGCGGCCACCGTGATTGGACTGCCGCTGGCTTGGGTCCTGGCTCGGGTCGATTTCGCCTTCAAACCGCTCGTCAGGGGGCTCGTTCTGCTGCCGATGGTGCTGCCGCCAGTCGTGGGCGGGGCGGCGCTCTTGTTCGGGTTCGGGAGACGCGGGATTGTTGGAGGTCCGCTCTACGACGCGACCGGATTCGTGCTGCCGTTCTCGGTGTGGGGCGTGATCGTCGCCTCGACCTTTGTGGCCATGCCGTTCCTCGTGATCACCGTGGAAGCAGCATTGCGAACCGTGGACCGTCGCTACGAGGGAGCCGCTTCGACGCTCGGGGCGAGTCCGTGGACCGTGCTGCGACGAGTCACGATCCCCTTGGTATCTCCTGCGGTGGTTTCAGGGCTACTGCTGACGTGGGCTCGAGCGCTCGGGGAGTTCGGCGCCACCATCACCTTCGCAGGCAACCTGCAGGGACGGACCCAGACACTCCCACTCGCCGTCTTCGTAGCGCTGGAGACGGATCGTGATGCCGCGGTCGCGATCAGCGTTCTCATGATGGTGATCTCGCTCGGTGTGCTCGTGTCGCTTCGCGATCGATGGTGGGGGGCTCACTCATGAGCGGTCTCGAAGCCACCATCGCGGTCGAGCGTGGTGAACTCGACCTCGAATTGGACCTCTTTATCGGCAGCGACCGCACGCTCGCTCTTCTCGGCCCGAACGGCGCGGGAAAGTCGACAGTCGTAGACGTCTTGGCAGGTCTGCTGCCCCTCGAGACGGGGCGGATCGTCCTCGACGGCACGGTGCTCGACGATCCGACGACTGGCCGATTCGTGGCTCCGCACAGCCGATCGGTCGGCGTGGTCTTCCAGGGAGGTCTGCTGTTCCCTCACCTGACGACGATCGAGAACGTCGAGTTCGGTCTGAGAAGCAGAGGGCTGAGCCGGCGGCAGGCTCGTCGTGAGGCAACGGAGGTACTGGGAACCATCGGGATGCAGGAGTTCGCTGACCGGTCTCCCTCCGAGCTGTCTGGAGGCGAGGCGCAACGGATCGCTCTCGCCCGGTCGCTTGTCGGCGCCCCGACGATGCTTCTGCTCGATGAACCCCTGTCGGCGCTCGATGCCACGACGCGGGTCGAAGTGCAACGAAATCTCGCGCAGCACCTTGCAGCGTTCGACGGCCCACGATTGCTCATCACCCACGATCCGGCTGAAGCGTTCCTGTTGGCGGATGAGGTCGTGTTGATCGAGGGTGGCCGCGTGACACAACGCGGCGACCCGGCAGACATCCGCCTCAGACCGAAGACGAAATACGCCGCAGATCTGGCTGGATCGAATTTCTTGCTCGGGGAGGCGCAGCATGGAACCGTGCAGACCGCTGGGCTCACCGTGCACATAGCTGACCGCTCGCTGGTCGGGAAAGTGGTGGTGACCATCCACCCTCGGGCGGTGTCGCTCCACCTGGAACGGCCAGAAGGCAGCGCGCGAAACGTGTGGGAAACCATGGTGACGGTCATCGAGGACCATGGAGATCGCGTTCGGGTCCAGCTGGGGCAACCGCTTGGGATCACCGCCGAGGTGACACCTGGCGCACTCGCAGCATTGGCCCTCACTCCCGGAGCGGCCGTGTGGTGCTCGGTGAAGGCGACAGAAGTCGTCGCGCAGCCGCGCTGAGTCTCCAGGCTTCCTCAGACTGGTTGATCCACGAGTAGCCGCTGCTTCAGTTGCTGCAGTTCTCGCGACGGCTTCATTCCCATTTCATTCTCGAGCTTCGTTTCCATCCGGTTGTACTGCACGAGGGCATCTGCTGGCCGCCCGCAACGCCACATCGCGGTCAGCAACAACGTCCACAATGGTTCGGTGAGAGGGTGCTCGGCGACCAAGCCCTCCAGCGTCGGTACCGCCTCACGATGCCGCCCCAGTCCGAGGAGCGACTCGCTGCTGAGCAGCTGTGCCTCGAGATGGAGCTCGCGCAGGCGGTGGATGGTGGCTTGTGCGTATTCGACGTAGCGAAGCTCTTCGAAAGGGAAGCCTCGCCATCTTCCGAGCGCGTCCTGGAGCGTGGCGAGCGCTGCCGACGGCTCGGTGCCGATGACGGCTCGTGCAGATTCCACGGCGGTGGCCAACTCCAGGTTGTCGAACAGATTCGATTCGAGCGGGATCTTGTAGGAACTTGCTGCGCAGCGTATCGAGGAAGGCTGCTCTTCGTGGTGCGGATCGTGCTGATCGAGTGTCTGGCGCAACTTCCATATGTGGAACCGGATGCTCGCTTCAGGATTAGCTGGGAGGCCTGTCGGCCACAGGGCGTCGATGAGTACGTCCATGGGGACGACCTGTCCCGGATAGACCAGCAGAATTGCGAGCAACGCGCGTCGTCGAGTACCAGTGATTGGGACCGGGGTGCCCTCACAGGAGACCTCTAACGCGCCGAGTGTGTGAAACTCCACGGTTCTCCTCCCCGAAATCGTACGCTCGGAAAGTGGTGTTGTGCGCGCCATTTTGGATGGTATTGCCAGCTCGCTCACGCCTGTCGGTGATCGTTCGATCGAACGTTGTCAATCGTCGGCGTGCAGATCCACTGGGTCGTGCTCGGTGTGGATCGTTCGCTCACGATGACGATGGTGGCTGTCGGTGTTCATGTGGGCGTGGTCTTCGATGAAAACCTCTTCATCGCCCAGGTGTAGCAGAGCAGGCCCGTACGCCTCGTTGAGATGCTCTGCGGTCAAGACCTCTTCGGGCGGGCCGGCGGCCACGACTCGTCCGGCAAGGAGAACGACATGGTCAGCCACCCGTGCTTCCGACAGATCGTGAGTGGTGAGAATCACCGTGCAACCTCTGTGGAGTTCGTCGTGTATCACGGCATCGATCGCTTGGGCCGTGGGCAAGTCGATTCCGGTCAGCGGTTCATCGAGAAGGAGGAGGTCGTGATCCTGTGCCAGGCCTTGAGCCACGAACACTCTCTGACGCTGTCCTCCGCTCAACTGGTTGAGGTGGCGATCTCCGAGGTCGACGATGCCCGTCCTCTGCATGGCCTCCGCCACGGCCGATCGATCATCGTCGTCGAGTCGTCCATAGCGGCCGGCGGTCGTGTACCGACCCATCGTCACGACCTCGCGCACGGTGACCGGGAGAGCGTCGTTCACTTTCGTGGCTTGCATCACGTACGAAATCCGCCTGGCGTCGTCGTTTCGGGCGGCGACGTCGAGCGTCCCGCTCGTCGGTGTGATCAATCCGGCGATGGCTGACAGGAGCGTCGACTTACCGCTGCCGTTCGGTCCTATGACGACAGTGACCTTGCCCGACGGTATCGAAAAGGTCGACTCCGCCACTGCGGTGCGACTCGGATACGAAAGCACCACCTTTTCCCCCGTGACCGCATCGCTCATGCGCATCTCCCGCATGTGCCTTCGATTTCGAGCGCATGGTTGACCGGTTTGAAAGCAACCCTCGACCCGATCACTTCGACCAGTTCACGTACCTGGCGCTCGAGCGGCTGTGGGATCGGAATGTCCTCGACGACGCCACAATCGATGCAGATCAGGTGGTGGTGATGTCCCATCAGCCATTCGGCCAGCTCGTATCGAGTGACTCCCTTGGCGCTGAAGTGGGGGACGACGACGTTCGCTGTCTGCAGAACGGCGAGCGTGCGATAGATCGACGACAGCGGAACCGTAGAACCGAGCTCACGGTGAAGCTCATCGGCGGATCGTGGACCGTCTGCGGCCGCAAGCGCACCCACCACCCGTCGGCGACCCGACGTGTAGCGGACCGCCGTCTCGCTCAGTCGCGCCTCGACCTCGCGATCGAAGCCTCGGTTTGTCATTGTGATTCTCCATGTCGTAACGTGTGATCCATAATGAAAATCATTCTCATTATAGGTCCGAGCTTGAGACCGATCCAAAAGACGGAGGCGAGACATGCGTAGATTGATGGCGCTGCTGGCAGCAATCAGTCTCGTGCTGGTGTCATGCTCGTCGAGCGGCGACAGCACCAACGAGGTGGTCAGTGTGGTGGCCACCACAACGATATTGGGCGACGTGGTGCGAGCCGTGGTCGGCGACGATGGCACAGTCGAGGTGCTTCTTCCTCCACAGGCTGACCCGCACGACTATCAACCCTCCTCGCGCCAGATTGCGGCAATGACGACGGCCGATCTCGTCGTGGCGAACGGGCTTGGCCTCGAAGAGGGACTCGATGATGTGCTCGAAGGCACATCGGCAATGCTCGTCGGCGAGCAGCTCGACCCTCGCACGGTCGGCGATTCGTTCGACCCGCACGTCTGGTTGGATCCAATTCGAATGGGTCAAGCCGCCATGTTGATTGCCGAACGGCTCGGCGAGATCGATTCTTCCATCGATTGGGCGTCGAGAGCCGAGGCCTACGCAGCGACTATGGAATCCACGGACGCCGAGATTCGCAGGATCGCCGATATGGTGCCTGAAGATCGCCGCAACCTTGTCTCGAGTCATGACGCTCTCGGCTATTTCGCCGAGCGCTATGGCTTCACGGTGGTAGGCACCCTCCGACCGGGCGGCTCCACCCACGACGAACCCAGCTCGGCGCACTTGGCGGAACTCGTTGGTGTGATGGCGGCGGAAGGCGCGACCGCGATTTTCATCGAGATGGACGAGAACCCCGCATTGGCCGAGACCGTCGCTGCGGAGTTCGACGGCGCTGTGACCGTGGTGGAGTTGTTCGTCGGGTCGCTTGGTGTTGAAGGGAGTGGCGCCGAGACCCTCTCCGAGATGCTCGTTACAAATGCCGAGCGCATCGTCACAGCGCTCTCGTGATGGCCATGGCTCTCGGGTGTTGTGGAGCTACCGTCAGGGTGTCATGGATTGGTTGACCGCGCCCTTCGAGCTGGAGTTTCAGCAGCAAGCACTCGTGGCAGGGTCGCTTGCGGCGATTGCATTGGCGCTCGTGGGGACTTGGGTCGTCATCCGCGGGATGACGTTTCTCGGCGATGCGTTGGTTCATGGAGTCATTCCTGGAATCGCGCTAGCGGTTCTCGCTGACTTCAATCTCCTGCTCGGCGCGGCTATCGCGGCCGCCGTCATGATCGGTGGCATCGGTCTCGTGCACCGCCAAACGACGTTTTCTGAAGACACCGGCATCGGGCTGCTGTTCGTCGGCATGCTTGCGCTTGGCGTGATCCTCATCTCCAAGACAGACTCGTATCGGGGGAGCCTCACCGACATCTTGTTCGGCGACGTCTTGGGGGTGAGCGGCGGCGATATCGCGTTCCTCGCCCTGGTGACTGGAGCCACGCTCATCGCAGTGATCGGGCTGCATCGGGCGTTCCTTGTGCTCTCGTTCAACGAACAGAAGGCGCAATTGTTGGGGCTGCAGCCGCGATTCGCTCACATGGTGATGTTGGCGCTCATCGCGCTCACGATCATCGGTTCGTACCGCACGGTTGGGACTCTGCTGGTCTTCGGTTTGATGGTCGGGCCCCCCGCAACGGCAGCGCTCCTCGTGAACCGAGTGCCACCGATGATGGCTACGGCCGCGCTCATAGGCGTGTTGTCCGTCGTCGCCGGACTTCTTGTCAGCTACCACGCAGACACGGCAGGCTCCGCCACGATTGCGGGGATTCCGATTGCGCTGTTCTTCGCAGTGCTGACGATCAAGTCGATGCGAATGCGGCGTTCGGCCGCGCCGGCGCTGGGCGGCTCATGACGTTTGCTTCGATGCGACTGCTGTTCGGGCTCATGGCCCTCGCGGCCAACGCGGTTGTGCTTGGGTACGTCGGCTTGTGGATCCTTGCGCGCGCTGGTGGCAAGGCGGCAGAAGTCCGAGATAGAGCCGTCGGCGCAATTGCCGGGGTGGAACTCTGGCTCGCGTTCGGCGTGGCAACGATTGCCACACTTGGGAGCTTGTATCTCTCAGAGGTTGTGGGCTTGGTGCCTTGCCGCCTGTGCTGGTTCCAACGGATCTTCATCTACCCCATGGTTCCCGTTCTCGGGCTCGCCGCATGGACACGGGATGTCGGCGCCCGCCGATACGTACTCGCTCTTGCGCTACCTGGTATGGCGTTCTCCCTCTACCACTACGTCATACAGCACTTTCCTGGCCTCGAGGGCGGTGCCTGCGACGTGTTCGCTCCGTGTAGTGCGGCCTACATCTGGTTGTGGGGTTTTGTGTCGATTCCATATATGGCCCTTTCGGCCCTTCTACTTGTGGTCGTTCTGACCTTTTCGCTCGGGCGGAATCTACGGATGCTGTCCTTGTCGACAAGAGAAGGAATTGATGGACGACACAAAGACCCGGTCACAGCGAACGGCATCGACTGATCGCAGCCGAACTCGCGCCACAGCCTCGGCGTCGCCAGGCAAGCGAGTCCCCACGATGGGCCTCATTCTTGGCGCCGTGGTCATCTTGGTCTTGGCCGCGATCATCTTCGGTGGCGAGCAAATCGGCGGCGAAACAGGTAGTCCCGAGATTTCTGGAACTGACCTGCCCCTGTTCAACGCCTCGCAAATCGACGGTGCGGTCGGGATGCTCGCCCCAACGGTGTCAGGAGAGGACTTCAGTGGCGAAGAGGTGGTCATCGACGGCGCCGGCCAGCCGACAGCGGTCGTGTTCCTTGCGCACTGGTGCCCACATTGCCAGGCGGAGGTCGTCGAAGTTCAAGAGTGGATCGATCAGGGTGGAGGCGTCGACGGCGTGGCAATCGTGAGTGTCGCCACTGCCACAGAACCGGTCCGTGACAACTACCCACCGTCCGAGTGGTTGAGTGATTGGACCCCGCCAGTGCTGCTCGATGACGCCGATGGATCAGTGATGGCGGCCTTTGGTGGCAACGCATTTCCGTTCTGGGCGTTTGTCGATGCGGACGGTCGCGTGGTGTCACGGCAAGCAGGGTCGCTAGACATACCGGTGCTCGTCGAATTGATGACGGCCACGAAGTAGTTCTTCTAGACGGCCCCTCGACCAGGTCGCGACTTCACTCGCGCCGCCATGGCGCCGAGGTTCACCGTCCATCCGACGCCGAACACCTGCGGGGTCAGCATCGGACCTGAAGGATCCCAGAAACGTTTTCGGATCCGTCGGACCGACGGCCTCCGGAAGTCATACGGGATGAGGCCCGCAACCTCGCCATGAAGGAGTCGGTGGCCGGTCGACTGGCGAATGTCCTTGAGGATGGCTGCGCCGGCGAAACCGATGGCGACGGTTGTGGTCAGATTCTGGAGCAGCGACCGCTTGCCGTGTGCAGTTTCGCCACCGGTTGAGTCCATGTCCGTTCCCGTCTTCATCAGTTGCATCGTGTTGGCCCGACCATGTGAGTATCGGTCTGAGGACCCGTAGACGTGAGGATTGCTCGTAGCAGAGGTTTGCCTCACCCCTCGTAGCGAGTGAGCAGGTCGTACATGGCGTCGGCGCCATGGTTGACCGCAGCAACCGATATCCGTTCGTCGGCGGCATGAACAGTGGACTGAAACACGAAGTCGTCAGGCAGCTTCATCGGCTGAAACCCGTAATGCTGGATTCCGAGCCGAGCGAACCATCGACCGTCGGTGACGGCCGGCAATAGGAACGGGATGGGAACTCCTTCCGGATCCCGCTCCTTGACGATTCCGGCGAGCGTGTTGAACAGCCCCATGTCCGGTTCGTCGTTTGTGGTGGGCTGCTCGGCCTCGAATTCGACTTCGACGCCTTCACCCACGAGATCGCGAACTTCAGCGGCAAACGACTTGGCGGTGAGGCCAGGGAGCAATCTTCCGTCGAGGATGACCTCCGCCGTGGCGGGGAGCACATTCACCTTGTCGCCGCTCGAGATGATGGTCGGCGCAACGGTGTTGCGCAGCACGGGCTCGAGCACGCCGAGTTTCGATCGCAGAGCGGCAAGGGTCGGCGCCGCGGTGCGTGGATGGAGCAGCGTCCCGATGATGCGCCGCTGTGCACCGTCGAGGTGGTCCATCATCGCTTCGAGCATCATCTTGGTGGGCGGCACCACATGGATGGGACAGTGGCGACGATCGAGGCGCCGCAGGACCTCCGCGAGGCGTGCCGTGGTCCCGCCGCGAGCGGCCAACGAACCGTGTCCGCCATCACCTCTGATTGTGAGGCGGAATACGACCGACGATCGCTCGGCGATCTGAATCGGGTAGAAGCGCACGCCACCCAGCGTCAGCGGGAAGCCCCCGAACTCTCCAACGGAGTATCGGATCCCGTCGAACAAGTCGGGGTGCTCGTTCACGAGGAACTTGGCGCCGAACTCGCTCCCTGCCTCCTCGTCCGCCAGCGCGGCGAAGACGATGTCACCCGCCGGCTCATGGTCCGACGCGGCCAATCGCAGCAGTGCGTCGACCATCATCACGATTCCACTCTTCATGTCGAGACTGCCTCGACCCCAGATGAACCCGTCATGGATGTCGCCGGAGAACGGGTCCTTCGACCACGGCTGGCCTGCCGTTGGGACCACGTCGACATGGCCTTGCATCAAGAGCCCTGGGGCGTTTCCGGCCCCGCGGATCGACGCAATGAGATTCGGACGAGAGGGATCTTTGGCAACGATCCGGTGGGCCAGTCCGTGGCGTTCGAGGACGTCCACCAGGTAGTTGATCGCCAGGGCTTCATTGCCTGGCGGGTTGGTCGTGTCGAGCCGGATGAGATCCTGGAGTGCGGACACTGGGTCGAAGGTCAAGAGCGCTCCTGAACGGATCGGCGATGATTGGCTGGCGGCAATGTCGTGGTTACCTGTGTTGTAGCAGGTCGTCGCCGCCAAGATCGATCAACGACATGTCCCACGGCCGCAGATGGACAGGTCGCCAGGCGATCTAGCCTGCCATCACCGTGAAACGTCCCAACAAGCTGATGGCTGCCCGCCAGGCGGTAGCCCCGAAATCCATCGCGTACCCAGATCTGCCGATCTCCGAGCGGCGGGAAGAGTTGCTCGCCACCATCCGTGATCACCAAGTGGTGATCGTTGCTGGAGAGACTGGCTCGGGGAAGTCCACGCAGCTACCGAAGCTCTGCCTCGAGCTCGGTCGAGGTATTGCCGGCATGATCGGCCACACCCAACCTCGCCGCATCGCCGCGCGATCGATCGCCGAAAGGGTGGCGGAAGAGCTGAACTCGAAGGTCGGCGAGCTGGTGGGGTTCAAGGTGCGGTTCACCGACCAGGTCTCGGATGGGACGCTGATCAAGGTCATGACCGATGGCATCCTGCTCAACGAGATCCACTCCGACCGCAAGCTGAACCGTTACGACACCATCATTCTCGACGAAGCACACGAGCGAGGGCTGAACACCGACTTCCTCATCGGGTATCTCAAAGCGTTGCTGCCGACCCGGCCCGACCTCAAGCTCATCATCACCTCGGCGACGATCGATACAGGACGCTTTTCGGAGCACTTCGACAACGCGCCGGTTGTTGAGGTTTCCGGCCGGACCTACCCCGTGGAGGTCCGCTACCGGCCTCTTGATGACCCAGACGCGCCGGTCCAGTTGGACCAGCCCGAAGCCATCGCAGAAGCGGTACGTGAGCTGTCACGCGAAGGAACCGGCGACGTGTTGGTGTTCGTGTCAGGCGAACGAGAGATTCGTGATGCGGTGGCTGCGATCGACGAGCTCCGACTACCTCACACCGAGACGTTGCCGCTGTTCGGGCGATTGTCGTCTGCCGAACAGCATCGAGTGTTCTCAGGGCACACAGGACGAAGGGTGATCGTTTCCACGAACGTCGCCGAGACCTCGCTGACGGTTCCTGGAATTCGCTACGTGGTCGATGCGGGCACCGCTCGCATCTCCCGCTACTCGAAGCGGACGAAGGTGCAGCAATTGCCGATCGAACCGGTCTCACAAGCGTCAGCGAACCAGCGCGCCGGTCGGTGCGGTCGCCTTGGACCCGGCATCTGCATCCGGCTGTATTCCGAAGACGACCTGCTCGAGCGCGAGGAGTTCACCGAGCCCGAGATCCAGCGGACGAATCTCGCGTCGGTGATGCTCCAGATGGCTGCTCTGGATCTCGGCAGAGTTGACTCGTTTCCCTTCCTCGATGCTCCCGATTCTCGGTCGATCCGAGACGGCATCGCCCTGCTGGAGGAGTTGGGCGCGGTGGACCCAGACCGCCGAGACACGAATCGCTGGCTCACGCAGGTTGGAAGAAGACTGTCCCTGTTTCCGCTCGATCCCCGGCTCGGGAGAATGTTGCTCGCCGGCTCTGATCACGGGTGTCTCGCCGACGTGTTGGTCATCGTTTCGGCGCTGTCGATCCAAGACCCTCGAGAGCGTCCTTTGGACCATCGAGAACGCGCCGACCAGCTCCATGCACGGTTCCGCCATCCGACGTCTGACTTTCTCAGCTGGTTGAATCTCTGGACGTACATCGGGGACGAACGCAAGGCCAGAAGCTCGAACCAATTCCGCAAGATGTGCCGCGACGAGTTCCTCAACTATCGCCGAATCCGAGAGTGGCAGGACATCCACTCCCAACTCCGTCGAACGGTCAAGCAGATTGGCCTGACCATCAACCGGAAGCCTGCCGACCCCGAGCCCATCCACCTCGCGCTGTTGACCGGCCTCCTCTCGCACATCGGCATGAAGGACCCTGACGGTCACGGCTACCGGGGCGCCCGCAACGCCCGGTTCTCGCTCTCGCCAGGTTCGGTGCTCTTCAAGAAGGGCCCGCAATGGCTCATGGCGGCAGAGCTGGTGGAGACCACCCGGATGTGGGCGCATCAGGCCGTGGCAATCGAACCCGAGTGGGTGGAGCAGGTTGGGTCGCATCTCACGAGTCGGACGGTCTCCGATCCATGGTGGGACGCCGAACGCGGTGAGGCGGTCGCAAATGAAACCGTGACGATCTTCGGACTTCCTTTGGTGTCGGGTCGGACGGTCGGATTCGGTCACTTCGATGCTGCCGAGTCCAGAGAGTTGTTCATCCTTCATGCACTCGTCGGTGGAGAGTGGGACGTTCCGCATCGATTCGTCGCCAACAACGCAGCCACGGTTGCCCAGGTACTGGAACGAGAAGAGCGCGAAAGGCGTCGCGATCTTCTCGCCGATGACGAGGACATCGCGACGTGGTTCGATCAGCGGATTCCACCAGACGTGTTCACGGTGGCTGCCTTCAACCGATGGTGGCGCGACGTCAAGCACGAGAATCCGACGTTGCTCGAGTTTTCGACCGAAGACATCACCGCTCCAGAAGTGGAAGGCGATGACAGCTCCGCCTTTCCGAAAGTCTGGAGCTACGGCGACGTCGAACTGCCACTCGACTACGCATTCGATCCGGCAAGTGACACCGACGGCGTGACCATCGATGTGTATGTGGGGGATCTCGATCGCCTCGATCCGGCAGCTTTCGACTGGCACGTTCCGGGATATCGAGCCGAGCTGATAGAGGCGCTCATCCGCTCGCTTCCCAAGCAACTACGCACTCAATTCGTTCCGATTCGAGAAACCGTTGCGTCTGTGGTGGACGACCTCGATCCGTCGGACGGCGGTCTCGTGGAGTCGCTCAGGCGCACGTTGTCACGAATCGCCGACGCAACGCTCCCGATCGATGCGTTCGACCTCGACAGGCTTCCACCTCACCTTCGTCCGCGCTTTCGAGTCATCGACGACGACGGTGTCGTGCTGGGCCAAGGTGAGGACTTGGCGGTGATCAAAGACGAGTTGGTTGCCGAGACGCGGTCTGTGGTCTCTTCGCAGTTGCACCCGCTCGAGCGGACTGGCTCGATCTCGTGGGACTTCGGTGAACTTCCCGTGACGGTCGAGTTGGAAGGCGACGGACACCGAGTGACGGCGTACGTCGCCCTCGTCGATGAGGGCTCGACCGTGGGAGTGAGAATCGTCGCGACCCCGCAAGAGCAAGGCGATGCGATGTGGGCAGGGACGCGTCGATTGCTGTTGCTGCAGCTCACCGACTCGTATCGGCATGTCGAAGAGCTGGTCACCGCGGACGGCAGGTTGGCGATAGCCGCCGGCCCGCACGGCAGCGTCGCAGGCTGGCTCGACGACTGTATGAACGCCGCCGTTGACCGATTGGTCGAAGACGCGGGTGGGCCAGTGTTCTCACCAGAGGCGTTCGATGACCTTCTGACCCAGGTGCGCTTGGAAGTGGACGACGCGGTCATCGACCTGGCCTCCGGTTCGCTCGAGGTTCTCGATGCGGTGCGTACGTTGAACATCAGGATGGAGACCGCAGTCGTTCCAGATGAAACGTTGATCGACATCATCGAGCAACGCGATCGTTTGATCTATCCGGGCTTCGTTGCGAGCCTCGGGTTCGAACGTCTCGCGGACGTGCAGCGTTACATCGCCGCAATGGAGCGCCGATTGATCGGGGCTCGCGACAACCCTCAACGTGATCTCGAGCTTCTGTCGGAAATCCAGAGCTTGGAAGCTGAGCAAGATCGACTGATCGAACACCTCGGAATGTCCCCCCAACTCGCCGAGGTCGATTGGATGCTCCAGGAGCTGAGGGTGAGCTACTTCGCTCAGCAGCTAGGCACGAAGTTCAAGGTGAGCGAGAAGAGAATTCGGGCAGCCTTGGCCGATGTGGCAGCCGTGTGACTTGTCCCGATCCCGGACCCATCGTGACGGGTTGGATCATGGGGCCGATGCCGGCCAAGCAGATGCGCAAAGGTGTCGGTGGCCTGCTCGAGAGCCTTCAGCAGGGGAGCGAGCGCGTTCCGTCCCCCTGACCAGCCCGTTCGAACGTCTTGTAGGTGAACGAAAACTCGTGACGTTCGTCGGCCGGATGGTGTTGCTCTCCGATCAATGACCACTGTGTCCAGTCGATCGAGGGCATCGAGGTGTCGCCATCGATGTGCGCGTGAACGATGGTCGCTTCGAGTCGGTCCGCAATCGCCAGCGCCTCGTTGAAAAGACTCTTGCCTCCGATGACAAAGGCCGTGGGACCAGCAACGGAATCGAGGGCCTCGTCGAGCGAATGTGCGAGCTCCGCACCGGGAGCCTCGTATCTCCGATTGGTCGTGACGACGATGTTCTGTCGATTGGCGAGTGGTTGGATGGGCAGCGACTCCCAGGTCTTTCGTCCCATGATGACGGCGCTACCGATCGTCTTGGCCTTGAAATGGCGCAATTCGTCGGGAAGGTGCCACGGGAGGCCACCATTCACTCCGATTATCTCGTTCTCGGACATCGCCCACATCAACGTGACGGTCGGTTTGGTCAAACCGCTACCGGTGCCGAGATGTGGGGATGGGGGTCGTAATCGAGGATCTGGACATCTTCGAAGGTGAAGGCGTCGATCGATGAGACCGTCGGGTTCAGTACGAGTTTCGGAAGCGGACGTGGCTCGCGGCTGAGCTGCAGCTTGGCCTGTTCCAGGTGGTTGTCGTAGAGGTGGGTGTCGCCGAGGGTGTGGACGAAATCACCAGGCTCCAGTCCAGTGACCTGGGCCACCATCGCGGTCAGGAGCGAGTAGCTCGCAATGTTGAAGGGCACGCCGAGGAACACGTCCGCTGACCGTTGATACAACTGACACGACAGACGGCCGTCGGCAACATAGAACTGGAACATCATGTGGCACGGGGGGAGCGCCATGTTGGGTAGCTCGCCAACGTTCCAAGCGTTGACGATGAGACGCCGACTGTCAGGATTGGCTCGGATCTGTTCGATGACATTCGCCAATTGATCGATGGTGTGACCGTCTGGCGTTCCCCATGATCGCCACTGCTTGCCGTAGACCGGCCCGAGGTCGCCGTGCTCGTCGGCCCACTCGTTCCAGATACGCACGCCGTTCGTGGTGAGGTATTCGGTATTGGTGTCGCCCGAGATGAACCACAGCAACTCGTGCACAATGGATTTGAGGTGCAGCTTCTTGGTGGTGAGCATCGGGAACCCGTCGGCCAGGTCGAACCGCATCTGATGGCCGAACACCGACCGGGTGCCGGTGCCGGTCCTGTCGGACTTCGGGGTGCCGTTGTCGAGCACGTGTTGCATGAGGTTGAGGTACTGGCGCATGTGGTGGATGATAAGCGCGCGACCAGCTCGCGCCCGGGGTTGTTTTTCGCGGTGAGCGAGCGATTGCCCGAGGACCCAATGGGATGGTCGCCAGCGGAGAGGTGGTCGAGATCACTGGGAACAAAGTCAGTTTCACGTGGGGCTGGGGAGGGCACCCCGACCTCCCACCCGGCGGAACGATCGTCGAGATCGAGCTGTTCCCCGACGGCGATGGCACCCTGGTGCGATTGACACACAGCGGTCTCGAGGCAGGCGACGTACCGATGCACCTCAAGGGCTGGAATCACTACCTCGCCAGGCTCACGACGGCCGCGAGCGGAGGCAATCCAGGACCGGATCCGGGCGCGGGATGAAACCGCGCCGCCGCCCTCAGCCTTCTCTCGACCAGCTGACATCGCTGAGCCTGGCCAGCGCGAGGAGCAGCGCCTGGGTGCCTTGCTTGCCGCCGCCTTGCGCCTGTAGCGCGACGTAGAGCTGGTGGGCAAGCGCCAAGCCGGGAACGGAGAGCTCCATGGAGGCGGACTCCTTGAGCGCAATCGACATGTCCTTCACGAAGTGATCGACGAAGAATCCAGGAGCGAAGTCTCCCTCGAGCATCCTTGGTCCATAGTTGCTCAACGACCACGAACCGGCGGCTCCGCCACTCACGGCCTCGACCGCCCTGTCGAGATCGAGACCAGCCTGTTGGGCGTACAGCAATGCCTCGCTCACGCCGATCATCCCGGTGGCGATGAGAATCTGATTGACCATCTTCGTGTGTTGACCTGCACCGGGCCCGCCCATGTGGACGAGTGTCCTGCCCATGATTTCGAAGAGCGGCCACACGGCTGCGACGTCGTCGTCTGCGCCGCCGATCATGATCGACAGCGTCGCGTTCTTCGCCCCGACGTCGCCACCCGAAACTGGAGCATCGATCGCGCCGACTGACTTGGCGGACGCCGCGGTGGCGATCTCGACGGCGAGCGAGGGCTCGCTCGTAGTCATGTCGACGACCGTGCTTCCTGAGTTCGCGCCGGCGACGATGCCGTCTGCTCCCAAGAACACCTGACGTACGTCGCTTGGATAACCGACGATCGCGAACGTGATGTCAGATTCCCGTGCAACGTTGGCTGGTGAATCGGCCCACACGGCGCCTTGCTCCTCGAGCGCAACCGCTTTGGAGCGCGAGCGGGTATGGATGGTGAGTGGATGGCCGGCCGCCAGGAGATGTCCAGCCATGGAAGCGCCCATGACGCCGGTGCCAACCCAGCCAACTCGAATCGATTGCGGATCCACGCAGTGCTCCTTGTTGTCGCGGAGGCTGACACTATCGGTGAGCGCTTGAACCAACCAAGCGGCTGGAACGCGACCTCTTTGAGATAGTCTCCTGTTCGAGGGGAGATCCATGGCACCTGCGATTGTTGCCGAGAGCTTGGTGAAGACGTACGGCGACGTGGTCGCGCTCGATGGGTTCGACCTCGAGGTCCAGCCCGGAACCGTTACGGGACTGCTCGGCCCAAACGGCGCGGGCAAGACCACTGCGGTTCGGGTGTTCACGACTCTGCTCAAACCCGACTCTGGCACGGCGACGGTGCTCGGCCTCGATGCTCTGACGCAGGCGTCAGCGCTACGTGAACGGATCGGCCTGTCCGGCCAATACGCAGCCGTCGACGAGGACCTCACCGGCTTCGAGAACCTGGACATGGTTGGTCGTCTCTATCACCTCGGCAAGCAAGAGAGTCGACTGCGAGCCCGCCAGTTGCTCGAACGTTTCGACCTCTCCGACGCCGGCGATCGGTCCGTCAAGGGGTACTCGGGAGGGATGCGTCGCCGACTCGACCTCGCCGGAGCCCTCGTCGCCAAGCCGCAAGTGCTCTTCCTGGACGAACCGACCACTGGCCTCGACCCTCGCTCGCGTCTGGCGATGTGGGACGTCATCGGCGAGCTCGTGGCCGACGGAACGACGCTGCTGCTGACAACGCAGTATCTGGAAGAAGCAGATCGTCTCGCCGACAACATCGTGGTGATCGACCATGGGAAGGTGATCGCCGAAGGGACCGCGACCGAGCTCAAGGTACAAGTGGGCGGCGAACATCTCGAAGTCACGGTCGGCGATGCGAGTCATCTGTCCACCGCGGTGACCGAACTCGGGCACATCGGCAGGGGAGCGGTCACCACCGACGAAGTGGGTCTGCGGGTGTCCGTTCCGATCGACGCGCACCCGAAACTCCTCATCGAGGTGCTGCGCAAACTCGATGCCGCTTCCGTGGATGTGACGGACATCGGACTGCGTCGGCCCACGCTCGACGATGTGTTTCTCACGTTGACAGGTCACCCGGCGGAAGAGGATTCTTCGCAGGAGATCTCGGCGTGACCAGCTTGACCAGGGCTCTCAGTGACGGCGCAGTTGTGGCGAAGCGCAATCTGATCAAGATCAAACGCGTCCCTGATCTTCTCGTGTTCACGACGTTGTCGCCCATCATGTTCGTGTTGCTGTTTGCGTACGTGTTCGGGAGTGCAATCGAGATCCCAGGTGTCTCGTATCGAGAGTTCTTGATGGCAGGAATCTTCACTCAGACCGCGATCTTTGGGGCAACGATCACCGGCACTGGACTGGCCCAGGACATGCAGAGAGGAATCATCGACCGATTCCGCTCGCTGCCAATGGCGCGATCCGCCGTGCTCATCGGCCGCACCACGAGCGACTTGGTGAACAACGTGATAGTGGTCATCGTCATGGCGATCACCGGCCTACTCGTGGGCTGGCGGATCCACTCTTCCCCGCTCGAAGCCATGGCCGGCTTCGGCGTTCTGTTGCTCTTCGCTTACGCGATGTCATGGCCGATGGCCGTCGTCGGACTGGCCGTGCGCAGCCCCGAAGTGTTCAACAACGCCAGCTTCATAGTGATCTTCCCCCTCACCTTCATTGCCAACACGTTTGTGGGTACGTCGAATCTTCCGGGTCCGCTGCGGGTGATGGCCGAGTGGAATCCAGTGTCTGCGGTCACGCAGGCCTCCCGCGAATTGTTCGGAAACACAAGTCCGGCGTTCCCGCCACCCGAAGTGTGGCCCCTACAGAACCCCGTGCTGGCGTCGTTGTTGTGGGTGGCGTTGATTCTCATCATCTTTGTGCCGCTGGCCATCCGCCAATACCGGCGATCGGTTGCCCGATAGCTCGGCTGAGCCCTGAGCGACGAACTGTGCCAATCTGACGGCATGCGATCTGAAGCTGTCACATTCGTGAACGATCGGGGCCACCAGCTCGCGGGCCGACTGGAGCTCCCGGTCGACGGCAACCCTGTCGCCTATGCCCTCTACGCCCACTGTTTCACGTGCTCCAAGAACCTCAGGGCCATCGGGCACATCACCCGTACGCTGGCCCACCATGGGATCGCAACATTGCGATTCGACTTCACCGGTCTCGGTGAGAGCAGCGGTGACTTCTCGCAAACGAACTTCTCCACCACGGTGAGCGATCTCGAGGCTGCCAGCAACTTTCTGTCGGAGAAGTACCTGGCGCCAGAGCTCGTGGTCGGGCACTCGCTGGGCGGCACTGCTGCGTTGGCGGTGGCCGGCTCCCTCGAGTCTGTGCGCGCTGTCGTCACCATCGGCGCCCCGGCCGATCCGGATCACGTCAAGCGCCATCTCGTGTCCGATCTCGAGCGGATCGAGCAAGCAGGGAGCGCCAACGTGCTCCTCGCCGGCCGCGAGTTCACGATCACCCAGCAGTTCGTCGACGACGTCGACCGGTTCGACGCCGCCACTGCGGTCGCGACGCTCGGCAAGCCACTACTGGTTCTCCACTCACCGATCGATATGACGGTCGGAGTGGAAAACGCGGCGACGATCTTCGAATGGGCCCGGCATCCCAAGAGCTTCATATCTCTCGACGACGCCGATCACCTCGTGATGGAAGAGAAGGACGCCCGCTACGTAGCCGAGGTGGTCGCATCTTGGGTCGAGCGGTATCTGAGCGTCGACTTGCGAGACCATTCCCAACCCGACTTCATTGCAGACGCCCCTGCCAGTGTGACGACCGTGCGCACCGAGTCGGGTTTTCGCACCGAGGTGATCTCCAACGGCTTCCCGCTCACCGTGGACGAGCCGGCTTCGGTAGGTGGCACGAACACGGGCCCGACTCCCTACGACTACCTGCTCACGGCGCTCGGGAGCTGCACCTCGATCACGCTGCGCATGTATGCAGACCGCAAACAGTGGCCCCTCGACGCCGTGACGGTGCGTCTGTCCCACCGCAAGGTTCACGCCCGAGACTGTGCCGAGTGCGAGTCCGAATCGGGAACCGTGGATCGGATCGAGCGATCGATCCTTCTGGAGGGCGATCTGGACGACGACCAGCGCTCGAGGCTTCTGGCAATCGCCGATCGCTGCCCGGTGCACAAATCGCTCCATGGCGAGGTAGTGGTGCTCACCGACTTGAAGGACGTCTTGTGACCTCGATGTCGCCAGTGCAGTTCGAGCGGGTTGCGCAGCAGTATCGTATCGGTCCCGTCCCTGGAGGCCCCCAATAGAGCTTTGGCTCGGAATCGGCATCGTCGTACTGCTCATCGCCATCAACGGCTTCTTCGTTGCCGGCGAATTCGCATTGGTCGCCGTCAATCGGAGCCGAGTGGAGTCGCTCGCCGACCAGGGCGACAAGCGGGCCAAGCGAGTGCTGTCGCGGGTCCGCGACCTCTCATTCGAGTTGTCCGGTGCGCAGCTCGGCATAACGGTCACGTCGCTCATCATCGGATTCGTCGCCGAAGACACGATCGCCAAGCTCATCGGACCGCTCTTGGAACGCCTCGGCATCAGCTCGCTCGGCGTTGCCGTGGCGATGTCGCTCGTGCTGGCCACCACCATCCAGATGGTCTTCGGCGAGCTGTTTCCAAAAAACGTGGCCATCGCCCGGCCGTACCCGACAGCGGTTCGGGTCGGGCTGCCCATGGCTACGGTCAACCGGCTGCTGCGTCCGGTCATCGTCTTCTTGAACGCCGCAGCCGATTGGACCGTCCGGCGTTTCGGTATCGAGCCGCGCAGCGAACTCACCGGCCTTCGGTCGCTCCAGGAGCTCGAGATGATCATCCGCGCGTCGTCTGACGACGGCGTGCTCGACGACAACGAGACATCGCTGCTGACCAGGGCGATCGGCTTCGGTGACCGTGACGCGGCCGAGGCGATGGTGCCTCGTGTGAGCGTCGTCGGCATCAGCGCAGATGCCAGCGTGCTCGATCTCCGCCGTCTGTCGATCGAGACCGGCCATTCCCGGTTCCCCGTGTATCAGGGCGATCTGGATCGCATCGAGGGGATCGCCCATGTCAAGGACACCTTCGGCGTTCACCCGGCAGATCGCGCCACCACCCCGGTCAGTCACATTGCCGTGGACGCCCGGATCGTTCCGGAGTCGGTGCGGTTGGACACGTTGCTCGTTGAACTCCAGGCCGATCGAAGGTCGATGGCAGTCGTCGCCGACGAGTACGGAGGCACCGCAGGCATCGTGACCGTCGAGGACATCGTCGAGGAGATCCTCGGCGAGATCGAAGATGAGTACGACACTCCACAGACGGCAGACGACGGCAACCTGATCAGCGGCAGCCTGCATCGACGCGAGGTGGCAGAGCGCACAGGATTCGAGTGGGAAGAAGGGCCGTTCGAGACCTTCAGCGGGTTCGTCACCGACAGACTCGAACGCTTCCCCGAGGTCGGCGACGTGGTCGTCGAAGGGGCCTATCGCATCGAGGTGGTCGCGGTGAACGATCACGTTGCCGAATCGCTGACGGTCCGCCGGACCGAATCCGATGACGAGGAAGCGTCATGAGCGTCGGTCCTCTGCTGGCGATGGTCGCCTTGCTGGTGCTGAACGGCTTCTTCGTCGCCGCCGAGTTCGCATTCACCGCAGCGAGCAAGCATCAACTCTCCGCGATGACCAGCAGATCGGCACGATCCGCCGTCAAGGCAATCGACGAACTCTCGTTCTCGCTGGCGGGAGCCCAGCTGGGCATCACCATTGCGTCCCTCCTGCTCGGAGCCGTAGCCGAGCCCGCTGTCGCTTCGATCATCGAGGGACTTCTCGGCTCGTTCGTGACGCTGTCAGACGATGCGCTGCACACGATCGCGCTGATCGTGTCGCTCCTCATCGTCGTGTTCCTCCACATGGTCGTCGGGGAGATGGGGCCGAAGAACATCGCGATCGCGGCGCCCGAACGATCGTCGCTGCTCATGGCCATTCCGTTCCGTGCCTATTCGACGGTGTTCCGGCCGGTCATCGGCTTCCTCAACGGCATCGCCAACGTCATGCTGCGCATGGTCGGGATCGACCCGACTGACGCCAAAGAGGCGCATACGGCCGATGACCTCGCGACCCTCATCACCGCCGGACGGCGAGAGGGCGTCGTCGAGGACTTTGCCCACCGCTTGCTGACCGGAGCGATCGACCTCTGGGACCTGCGAGCCGAAGACGTGATGGTGCCGCGGATCGACATGGTGGCCGTGGCCCACACATCGACGGTCGAGGACATCGAAGTCGTCGTAATCGAGAGTGGGTATTCGCGACTGCCCGTCTATGGCGAGACGATGGACGACATCAAAGGCTTCGTACACGCCAAGGACCTGCTCGGCTTCGAGGGCGATGAGGCAGCGCATCGCCTGCCATCAGACGTCATCCGGCCCTTACTGGCCGTACCGGAATCGATCGGTGTCGGCGATCTCTTGGAACGGATGCGCGAGCATCGCAATCACCTCGTCCTTGTGGTGGACGAACACGGAGGCACTGCCGGGATCGTGACCCTGGAGGACATCGTCGAAGAGGTGGTCGGCGAGATCAGGGACGAGCACGACACCGAACTGGACGGAGTTCGCCAGCTATCGGCCAATCGCTACGCCATCGACGCCTCGCTGCGACCGGACGAAATCGAGCGCGCGATCGGCATCAGGCTCCCCGAGGGCGACTACGAGACGATTGCCGGACTGCTCCTGGAGCGCATCGGGGTCATTCCCAAGATCGGCGATCGCGTCGCCCTCGACGAATGGATACTGCAAGTGCGAGCAATGGACGGCCACCGGCTCACCCAGGTCGACTTGATCGCCCGCAAGTCTCGCGGCGGTGCCCATACTTCGGAGTCCAGCTCCTGACGCATCGAGCCGAACGTCGACCCCTACGATGATGGCTGTGCGTGTCATCACCTACAACGTGAACTCGCTCCGAGCCCGACTGCCCCGGCTGATGGTGCTTCTGGAAGAACACCGCCCCGACGTCGTGTGTCTGCAGGAGACCAAGTCCACGACAGAGCAGTTTCCGCACGACGCGCTCGAAGCGGCGGGCTACGCCGCAGTCGATCATTCCGGGGGCCGATGGGAGGGTGTTGCGGTGCTTGCGCGGCAGGAGTTGCCGGTCACGGGGACGGTCCTCGGCCTGGAAGGCGAGGCGCAACCCGACCAGGCACGCTGGATCGAAGCCATCGTGTCTGGGGTGCGTGTCGTCAGTGTCTACGTGCCGAACGGCCAGGCGATCGGCTCCGCAGCGTTCCTCGACAAGCTCGCCTTCCTAGACGCCATGTCCGACCGGGCCGCCGCGCTCGCCCACGAGCCGGTGATCATCTGTGGTGACATGAACGTCTGTCCCTCCGACCTCGATGTCTGGAGCGTCCCCGACATTCATGGCGGAACTCACATCACCCCAGAGGAGCGGGAGCGGCTCGCCAAGGTCGTCGATCGGGGCTACGTCGACGCCTATCGCAGCATGTATCCCGACGAGCCCGGATTCACATGGTGGGACTACCGCGCCGGCCACTTTCACAAGGGCTTTGGACTGCGAATCGACCACGCCCTGCTCAGTCCAGGGTTTTCGACCGAGGTCGAGCGGGTATGGGTGGATCGATCGTTCCGAAAGCCATCGAAGGTGCGGGAGGCCAAGCCCTCCGACCACGCGCCGCTGGTGATCGATCTGACATACGAGTTGAAGGCGAGTTGAGTACAGATGAGCAAGTTGATCGATCTCCTGGCGGGCGTTGTCGTGTTCCTGGCGGCAGGGCGATCGGTACTGGGGAAGCGCCGAGAGGATCCGATGCTCGCGGTTCCCGCTGTGCCCCGTCCGGCTGGGGTCGCTCCATCGTTGGAGGCCAACGCCGTGCCGACGTGGCGCAGGGTGGCCGATTACGTGCGGACGCAGTTCAAACACGACAACATCACGACCCATGCCGCCGCCATGACCTACTACGGCCTGCTCTCCCTGTTTCCCGCACTGATCGCCACCGTCTCGCTGTACGGCTTGATCTCTGATCCGGCTGAGATCGAACAGCAGATCGACATGGTCGCTTCGGTGCTGCCCGAGAGCGCCGCAGACCTGGTAGGCGAGCAACTCGCGGAGATCGTCGGCGGTTCGGGCGCCGGTCTCGGGATAGGCTTCGCCCTCTCCATTCTCGCTGCGTTGTGGACTGCGTCGTCAGGGGTTGCGGCACTCGTGAAGGCAGTCAACCGGATTCACGATGCGACGGAAACTCGCAGTTTCGTCAAGGTGCGGTTGCTCGCCATGGGCCTCACTGTCGGCATCGTGCTGTTTGTGATCACGGCGGCGTTCGTCATCACCATCTTGCCGCCCCTGATAGAGAGCGCAGGCTTCTCCGAAGGCGCGGGATCCGCCGTGCTGTGGCTGCGCTGGCCCGGACTCGGTCTGGCGATGATCGTCGGGCTGGGAGTGCTCTACCGCTTTGCGCCGAACCGGACAGCCAAGTGGCGTTGGATAACCATCGGGGCGGTGTCCGCCACGGTGTTGTGGCTGCTGGCGTCCCTGGGCCTCAGCTTCTACGTGTCCAACTTCGCGTCGTACAACGAGACGTACGGTGCGCTGGGCGGCGTGATCGTGTTGTTGCTGTGGATCTACGTGTCGGCGCTGGTCGTGCTGCTGGGAGCCGAGATCGACGTCGGCCTCGAATTGGAGGCGTCGGCTTCGACTTGACGTCAGTCGGAAAGCTCGGCATCCGGCACCGAGTGGTCGACCCAAGGGATCTTCTGCAGTTCCAGCAGCTCGGCAGGCGGGATGTGACACACGATGGTGTGTCCGGGTGAGACCTCTACGACCGGAGGCTCGATCACATCGCACGTTCCCTCGATGAAGCGATGGCACCTCGTGTGGAACACGCACCCGGAGGGCGGATCCTTCGGTGAGGGGATCTCGCCCTTGAGCGGAATACGATTCTCGGCCTCACCGTCGACACTGGGCACCGCAGACAACAGCGCTTCGGTATAGGGATGATTGGGCCCGTCGAACATGGCGTCGGTCGGACCGAGCTCCATGACTCGTCCGACGTACATCACCGCGATCCGGTCGGCGAGGTACCGGACCACTCCGATGTCGTGAGTGATGAACAGGTAGCTCGTGCGAATGTCGCGTTGCAGGGTGGCAAGCAGATTCAAGATGGCAGCCTGCACCGACACGTCGAGTGCGGATGTCGGCTCGTCTGCGACGACCACGTCAGGATCGCCGGCGAACGCTCTTGCGATCGCCACTCGTTGTTTCAGTCCACCCGAGAGCTGGCGAGGGCGCATGTCGAGGTGGCGATCGGACAGCTGCATGGCGTGAGCGACCTCGACCGCCTGTGCGTCGGCTTCATCGCCTGACTTGCCGGTCAGCTTGGAGACGGCTCGGGTGAGGATCCTGCGCACGGTCCACGACCGGTTGAGTGCAGAGTCGGGGTTCTGGAAGACCATCTGGATCGCCCGGATCGACTCGGTTCGACGATCGGTGGCCTTGGTCGCCATTGGCTTGCCGCGCAGCGTGATCTCGCCACCCTCATCTGGTTCGTGCACACCGAGCATGGTTTTGGCCAGAGTCGATTTGCCAGAACCAGACTCACCGACCAGTCCGAGGGTCTCGCCTTCGGCGAACCCGAGGTCCACGCCGACAAGCGCAGGCACGTCACCGGAACGCTGATGAAACGTCTTGGAGACGTTCTCGACGCCGATGATCTCGACGTCCCCGATGGTGTGCTCCGTGGCGATGTGGTCGGGCTTCGGAATCTCGTCGATCCGGTCGGGGTAATGACACCGCGTCCAGTGGTTGCCACTTCGGGCGACGATGGGTGGGTTTTCCGTCGCACACTTCTCGGTGGCCAGGGGACAGCGGGCGACGTACACGCAAGCGGGCAGTGGATCGCCGATCTGCGGAAGGCTCCCGGGGATGGTGAACAAGGCGTGGTCGGTCTTTCGTGCACCGTGGCGAGGAATCGAGTTGAGCAGTCCGACGGTGTAGGGATGGCTCGGGTTGTCGAACACCTCCTCGACAGTGCCTTCCTCCACCATGCGTCCGGCGTACATGACGCCAACTCGGTCGCACATCGTTCTGATGACTCCGAGGTTGTGGGCGATCAGGAGGATGGCTGCGCCGATGTCGTCGCGCAGCTCACGAACAAGATCGAGTACCTCGGCCTCGACCGTGGCGTCCAGTCCAGTTGTCGGCTCGTCCAGTACCAGCAGCGCAGGATCGGAGGCCAGAGCCATGGCGATGACGACTCGCTGCAACATGCCACCCGACAACTGATGCGGGTATCGGTCCAGCACGCTGACGGGATCGGCGATGTGCACCCGCTTGAGTGCATCGTGGGCGAGGTCTTTCGATTCCGACTTGGAATGGCCGAGGATCTCGAAGGCTTCCGCTACCTGCCGTCCGATCTTCAATACAGGGTTCACCGCTTGCACCGGATCCTGGTAGACCATCGATGCGCGGCGGGCTCGGAATTCGCGCAACTCCTTGCCCGACATCTTCGTCAGGTCACGGCCGTCGACGGAGATCGTCCCGTTGGTGATGAGTCCGTTCGACGGCAGGTAGCGCAATGCGGCGTACGCCGTGGTCGACTTACCGCAGCCGCTCTCGCCGACCAGGCCGTAGGCCTCGCCTGGACGCACCTCGAACGACACACCACGAAGCACTGCTCGAGGAGTGCCTCGCACGACGTAGGCCATCTCGAGGTTTTCGATCTCGAGTGCCGCGGGGCGGTCGTGGGTTGTTGTTGCTGCGCTCGGTTCCTGTGTGGTCATGACTTGGTTGCCCGTTCTATCGAGTCCGCGATCAGGTTCACGCCGATCACCAGTGTGCCGATGGCGAGTGCCGGGAAGACGGTCGGCCACCACACCTGTGCGACGATCTGCTGGTAGTTCTGTGCCACGTCGACACCCCAGTTCGGATCGGTCACGTCACCGCCAGAGAGCCCGAGAAAGGCCAACGTGGCCAGCGTGAAGATGGCGTAGCCGAGGCGCACGGTCACCTCTACGACGACGACGCCGGTGACGTTCGGAAAGATCTCCCTGCCGATGATGAAGAGGCTCCGTTCGCCACGCATACGTGCCGCGGTCACGTAGTCGAGCTGCGACTCGGCGAGCGTCGCAGCCCGCACGGTACGGGCGATCGGCGGAATGAACAGAAAGGCGATGGCCCCGATGATGACCGGGTTGGTGGCTCCGAAGGTGAACACGATGACGATGGCCAGCAAGATGGCGGGGATCGAGAGTATGGCTTCCAGGAGCCGGCTGACGAGTTCGTCCACCCAACCCTTGAAGTAGCCGCTCAGCAGACCGAGCAGCGTTCCAATCACGGCGGCGATGATCGTGGCTGCCGGCGCGGCAATCATGATCGGCCGTGATCCGTAGATGACCCGTGAGTAGACATCGCGGCCGAGCCGATCGGTACCGAACCACAACGTCGAGTCGGGTGGCATGCGCGTCAACGTCTGACCCTCTGGCCCGGTCACCGATATCTTCGGATCGAAGTTCGCCAGCAACTCAGGGAAGAACGACGACACGATCCACAGGGTCATGATGGCCGAGCCGATGATGAACCCGGGGCTTCGGTACAGCACTCGCCATTGCTCTTTGCGAACCTGCCTCCGGGTTGCGGTGTTGACGGCGATCTCGTCGATGGCGGCGTCGTGGGGTCCTTGCGAGCCGGCGTCGGGTGACTCGATCGGCCGGTCCGCGCCGTCGGGTGTAGTCGTCATCTACGCCTCACTCAAGCTCAGTCGGGCACGTGGGTTCATCCAGGCAATGATGAGGTCGGCGGACAGCGTCGCCACCATGTAGATGATGGCGACGGTGATGACGCCGCCGCGCAACACCGGGTAGTCAGCTGCGTCAACCGCATCGAAGATCAACCGGCCGAGTCCGGGGTAGTTGTAGATCAGCTCGAGGCCGACCATGCCGCCGAAGAGGTAGCCGAGCTGGGTTCCGACGACCGCAACGGTGGGCACCAACGAGTTGCGGAGCACATGCTTGCGGAACACGTCCCACGTGCTGAGGCCGCGCATGAAAGCGGTGCGGGCGTAGTCGGCTTCGAGTGACGTGATCGTGCTCGCACGGGTGATACGAGCGATGTACCCGAAGTACACGGTGAGCACGGTCAGGGCCGGCAAGAGGAGGAACTGCAGCTGAGTGAAGAACCCTGCACCGTCAGGTGGGTCGGCGATGACCTTGAAGAACGAGAACGGCACGGCGAGCAACGCCAGGAACAGCACACCGACGACGAACTCGGGGAGCGACGACAACGCCACGCCGGCGTTGACTATGACGCGGTCCAGCCACGTGTCCCGGCGATAGGCGGCGATGAGACCGCCGGCAATCGAGATCGGAAGGACCAGCACGAGAGCGAAGACGACGAGCTTCGTCGAATTCCACAATGAAACGGTCACGAGGCTCGTCACACTCGTACCCGGCCTGGTGAAGGAGTCCCCGAAATCGAAGCGGATGGTGCTGCTCACGACGTCGCTGAGTTGCTGGAGCACCGACTTGTTGAGGCCGAGTGATTCGGTCACGGCTTGGAGGCGCTCAGGGGATGCCGTGCCGCCTGCGATCTTTCGGGCCGGATCCCCCGGCGCGAGGTTCGGGATCAGCGTGATGATGACGATGATGATGGCGAGAGTGAGAATCGACAGCAGCAGGCGACGGGTAATGAATCGCCTCACGAGTCCACCTCAACTCGATGCATCCCTCTCCTCTTTCTGACCGCGTCGCGCGGCCCCATCGTCAAAATGTGTGGCCATGATGGCAGGGCCGCATCGGCCCTGCCATCAGCTTGTCTCCGATCAGGCGCTCTTCGATGCCTTCTCCAGCTTCATGTGGCCGAGTGCAGTCACCTGCACTCCGGACACCGAGTCGTCGTGGCCGGACAGGTAGTCGAAGAAGAACGGGTACAGAGCAGGAGCATCCTCATGCAGGAGCTGCTGGATCTGGCCCACTGCCGCCTGCTGACCGGACACGTCCACTGCCGCCTGGTACTCGGCGAACAAGCGATCGAACTCGGTCGACGCGTAATTCGACGAGTTCCAGTCGCCGTCGGTCTCGAGCGCACGGCCGAAGTAGACGTCAGGCGTTGGCCGGTGCCCGTAGTCGACGATGCCTATCGGCGCCGATGCGCCACACGGACGACCAGGTCCGCCGGTTTCCGGCTGGTTCCCCCACGGGGCGCCAGTGCACCAGTACTCGCCGTAGAAGTCCGAGTTCGCCGTGACGTTCACCGTCAGGTCCACGCCCGCCTCGAGTGCGTTCTGCTGCACGATGGCGCCCATGTCGGGGCTGACGAGTATGTCGCCGGCCTCGATGGTGGCGCTGAGGCCTTCGTACCCGGCGTCCGCCAGCAGCTGCTTCGCCATCTCGATGTCGCGGCCGCGCTGCGGCGTGGCGTCCGCATCGAAGAACGGCAGCGTCGGGTGGACCGGATGGTCGTTGCCGACGGTGGCGAACCCTTCGAAGAGCACATCGACCATCTGCTGGCGGTCGAGCATGAACCCGAACGCTCGCCGCACGCGGGCGTCGGTGAACGGACCACCCTCGGGGAGCTGGGTGTTGAACCACAGCTGACGGTGGTTGGCCGACGGTGGCTTCAGCACGGTGAAGTCGCCGTCGTCGAGCAGGCTCCTGCCGTCGACAACGCCGAACTGCTGGATCATGTCGAGCTCGCGCGCTTGCATCGCCGATACGCGAGCGCCCTCGGAACCGAATCCGATCAGTTCGATCGAATCGAGATTGGGTCGTCCTCCCCAGTAGTTCTCGTTGGCCGTGAACACGGTCGTGAACGTGGTCGGATCGTGACTCTCGAAGAGCCACGGTCCGGTACCCGCCTGAACGGCGTCGAGAGTGGTTCCGTCGGCGTAGTCGACGGGTGTGATGAGAGACTGCGGGTTGTAGATCGAGATGAGCACCGGCAAGTTGCCGTTGGCCTTGTCGAGGTTGATGACGGCCGTGAGGTCGTCGGGAGTCTCGACTGCGCCTTCACTGACGACGCCCGCCAGCCCGGCCCCCGCCACGACCATGCGGTCGACGGTTGCGGCAACGTCGGCCGAAGTGAACGGCGTGCCGTCGTGCCAGGTGATGCCCTCACGAAGGTTGAAGGTCCACTGCGTCCCGTCATCGTTGGGCGACCAGCTCGACGCCAGGCCGGTGGCGCCGATGTTGCCGTCTTCGGCGAGGCCGACCAGGTATTCGAAGGACTGCGACAGGACGCTGTAGGTCCCAAGGTCCAGCATGTTCAGGGGATCCAGGCCGGAGTTGGCATCGCCCTGTTGGATGCCGATCTTCAGGGCGCCGCCCTGTGTCGGTGCACCGGTAGTGCCAGGTGCCGCCGTGGCACCCGGTGCGGCCGTGGTTGTTTCGGCCTCACCACTTCCACAAGCCGAGATGACAGCGGCCATGGCGGTCGTGCTGAGCCCGAGGATCGTTCCCCGCTTCACGAAGTCGCGCCTCGAGATGGCGCCCTGGGCGTAGTGCTCGATGAGGTCGACCTCGAGCGGCGATGCGTTCCTGCGAATGAAGTCGTAGCGTTTCCAATTCATTTTGTTTCTCTACCTCCGGGGGCGTTGCGCATCGCTGAGCGGTGCGTCGCCAGTCAACATAGCTCGAACGTCTCGGAAAATCTCGGTGTCGGTGCTGCAACCGTGGAAGCCGGAGCGACGTCGCCGACCTCAGCGCATTGGGCTGCGCCCCCGGAAGTGAGACATCCGCCGTCGCGAGCTCGGCCGTTTGGCACCATCGAGTGCCAGTTTCGAGTAGACTCGAATGATGACCGCACCCATAGCCTCGTCATCGCTCGAAGCCACGGTGCGGGCCGTGAGCGGCGACCTCGACCCGGGCGACGTCGGCCTGCGAGGGAGACTCGACGAGTTCGTCATCGCATCGGTCATGCGCAACCACGATCTTCGGGTCGGGCTGTTTCGATTTGCCGAAGCGTTTCCGGCGATGGAAGGGCCAGACGATGTCATGGCCCATCTCCGGGGCTACCTGGGTCACGACGCCATGCCATGGTGGGTCCGGCTGCCTATTGCGCTCGCCGCCCGGATACCGTTCGGTTCCCGGATCGCGGCCTGGGCGGCTGATCGCGGTATCTCGACGATGGCCAAGAACTTCATCGGTGGCAGACGAGCCGCTGACGTCGAGCCCCTCGTCCGTCGCCATTGGGACGCCGAGGTTGGCGTCATCATCGACGCCTTGGGGGAGAAGACCGTCACCGCCGATCAGGCCGATGACTACGCGGCGAGAATCCTCGACATAGTCGCCCACCTCGGCCGTGCAGCCGGTAGCTGGCCCGCGAGTCCCGGCTTGGAGAGAGATCAGCTCGGCGTGTTGCCGAGGGTTGCGGTGGCCATCAAGCCAACGGGCCTATCTGCCAAGTATCAGCCATTGAGCGCAGAGATAGCACTCGCCGACGTGAGGCGACGACTCGACCCGATCATGCAGGCGGCCACGGAACATGACGTGATGGTCTGGTTCGACATGGAGCAGTATGCGGTGAAGACGTTGACGCAGCGCTTGTTCGCCGACATCTCGCACGACTGGCCGAACGCCCACATCGGCATCGTCGTCCAGGCGTACCTGCGTGACAGCTTCGACGACCTCCAGCGGATCATCGCGCAGGAGCGCGATCGCCGCGTGCCGATCGGCATCCGACTCGTCAAGGGGGCGTACTGGGACTACGAGACCGTCGTCGCATCGGCCCACGGCTGGCCCCAACCGGTCTACGACGCCAAGGTCGACACGGACGCGAACTTCGAGCGGTGTTCGCTCCTCTTGGTCGACAACGCAGACGTCGTCCGGCCGTCTTTTGCCTCGCACAACGTACGCTCGCTTGCTCATGCACTGGCTGCGGCGTCGGTCCGCGGACTCCCGAAGTCGGCGCTCGAGATCCAGGCGCTGCATGGTATGGGTGGTGATCTGGCGGCGTCAGCCGCCAAAGCCGGGATTCGGAGCCGGATCTACGTCCCCGTGGGCGAGCTCGTTCCCGGAATGTCCTACCTGGTCCGCCGATTGCTCGAGAACACCAGCAACGAGAGCTTCATCCGTCAGAACCGCTCAAAGCAGATGTCGCGAGACCAGCTGCTCGCGGCGCCCAGATTCACCAGCAAGGAGGATGCTGCATGACCGCAGCTTCGAGCCGATCGTTGGAGGCCTACGAACCCGAGGCGATGCGCGCGTGGCACCTACCCGGTGTCGTCGAACGTTTCGCACACGAAGTCGAGGTGGCGGACGCGGCCTTGCGCGGTCTGAATGTCCCGGTGACCATCGACGGCCGCCCGGTGGCGACCGAAGATGGCATCGACTCCTTCGATCCGGCCGATCCGACCCGGATCGTCGCCAGGTCGGGCTCGGCCAGTGCCGCGGTGATCGACGAAGCCGTGGCCGTGGCGAACCGCACCCACCGGCTGTGGTCGGCGGTCCCTCCTGCCGGTCGCGCCGAGGTGCTGTTCGCCGCGGCCGACGCGTTGCGCGCCGATCGAGACCGAATTGCCGCCATCGAGGTGTTCGAGGCCGGCAAGCCGTGGTCCGAAGCGGACGGCGACCTCTGCGAGGCCATCGACTTCCTCGAGTTCTACGGACGTGCCATCGTCGAACTCGACGCGTCGTTGGTCGTGCAGTCGCCGCTCGGCGAGGCCAACTCCGCCGGCTACCGGGCGCGCGGCGTCACCGCCGTCATCTCCCCGTGGAACTTCCCGCTGGCGATTCCGATGGGCATGGTGTCGGCGGCCATCGCCGCCGGCAATGCTGTCGTGTTCAAGCCGGCCGAGCAGACTCCTGCGATTGCGTACGAGATCGTGAAGGCCTTCGAGGCTGCCGGCCTTCCAGAGGGCGTGTTGTCCTTCACCCCAGGCCGAGGGGAAGTCGCAGGCGCTCGGCTCGTCGAGCATCCCGACGTGGCGACGATCGAATTCACAGGGTCCCGAGCCGTGGGGTTGGCGATCAACCAACGAGCCGCAGCCAGCTCGCACTCGAGCCGGTATGTGAAGCGGGTGATCGCCGAGATGGGCGGCAAGAACGCCATCGTGGTGGACTCGGACGCCGATCTGGACGAGGCCGTTCCTGAGGTCGCCAAGGCGGCCTTTGGATTTGCCGGCCAGAAGTGCTCTGCGTGTTCGCGGCTCATCGTGGTGGGTCGCCGCTACGACGAGGTCATCGAACGCCTGGCGGCCCACGCCGACACATTCATCTTGGGGCACCCCAAAGACGGCGCCACCTCTGTCGGACCGGTCATCGACGCGGATGCTCACGAGCGGCTGCTGTCGGTCATTGATGGCACGAGGGGAACCGTCCGCTACCGCCACCAGAGACTCCCGGAGACGGGCTGGTTTGTCCCACCGACGATCGTCGACGGATTGGAATCTGAAGCGCCGTTGCGACGCGACGAGCAGTTCGGCCCGCTGCTGGCGGTCGTTCACGCCAATGACCTCGACCACGCATTCGAGCTCGCCAATGCCACCGACTACGCGCTCACAGCAGGACTGTTCTCTCGATCGCCGGACGCCATCGCACGCGCCGGCGAGCTCCAGGCGGGCAACATCTACGTGAATCGCGGTACCACCGGGGCCGTAGTCGGGAGGCAGCCCTTCGGCGGGATGTTGCAGAGCGGCACCGGGCCCAAGGCCGGAACGCTCGACACGCTGCGGGCGCTCTCTTCAGCATGGGTGGTCACGGAAAACACCATGCGGCAAGGGTTCGCCGCCGATCTCGTCACCTAGGGAATGTCCGCCTGGCTGACTGCCCGATCGAAGGCAGCCTGCATCAGGTTGACCGCCGAGTCGATGATCTCGCGGTCGGATCGACCGAAGTCTCGCCGGAGCGCCTCGTAGGCGAACAGCGACTCGACGAGCCCGAAGGCGTCGTGGAGCCACTGTGGCGGCGATCCGGGCATCGAGGCTGCATCCCAGAGTTGCTGACAGAAGGCCTTCACGTACCGCGAGCGAGCTGATCGTCTGCGCTCAGATGCTTGCGTCAGGCCTGGATGCGACTCAGGATCGGCGGCGATCTGCCAATGGGCCCGTCCCATGTCGGAGGCCACGAGATGGGTGGCGGTGAGCACTTCCCGGATGAGCTGCGAAGGGCTCGACGTGTCGGTGGCATGGGCGGCGAAAATGTCCCGCATCAGTCGCGTGTAGCTGCGATCGATGGCTTCGGCGATCAGCGACTCTCTAGTTTCGAAGTAGCGAAACAACGTGCGGCGGCCCACATCGGCCGCCGCAGCCAACTGGGTCATCGTCACGTCCGCGCCTTCACGTGCAAGCAATCGTTCCGCGGCATCGAGTACCGACTCTCTACGGCGCTCGACCAGTGCACTGTGTGGGCTGTTCACCTGAGCGAGGTTAGGGCGACGTCCCGGTGGCGCCGCGACGGCGGACGCTACTCACACCGCGATGGCCGTCGCGAGGTGTCGATGGATCTGCTCGGCCGTCGGATCGATGACGTCCGCAACAGCCTCGAGCAGCGAGGCGGTCGGTACTCGTGTCGTCCAGAGGGCGTCGCGCCAAGAAGCATGCTGAATCAGCGGATCGGGGTTGCCAACCAGGACAGACGACGCCAGGTTGTCCAAGAGGAGGTCCAACTCCTCGTGTGTGATGCCTTCCGGCAACGATCCAAGCGCGGATTCGACGATCGAGCGATGACGTTTGGTGAGCATCGCCAACTCCGGACCTGGCTGCTGCACGATGGCCTCGGCCTTGGCAGGATCGGGATGCCAAGTGTGCAGCACGGCGTCGATGTCGTCGAAGCTGTTGCTCCACCCGTCGGCCCCAAGGCTCACAGCAATCGAGTCGTCGGACCCGAAAGCCCGTCCGCCGACGATCACGGGGACCCCGGCACGGTGGGATGCCTCGATGCAGGCTCGCGCGCCGCGCAGGTGGGCGCGCATGGCGCACGCCAGAACGAGAGCATGGAACTCGCCGTCGGCGAGGTGCTCTCCGAGGTCGTCAGCCGGAATCCCGGTTCCGAGAAACTGAACTCGCCATCCGCGAAGCGACAAGAACGCGGCGACCATTCGCGCCGGCAGCGAGTGGGTGTCACCTTCCGCACAAACGACAACCACGCGAGGCGCGTCCGGGTCGCCCTCAATCGAACCGGCAAGGCTGGCGACCAGTGTCTCCATGGTGGCAGTGACGGCATGCTCTTCTGACACCCGGTATTCGCCGAGACTCCATCGATGGCCGATGTCGGCCTGGATGGGTATGAGGACCTCGCTGAGGACCGCCTCGAAGCCGAGACCCTGATCCATGATGTCGCGCAACAGGCGCAGAGCAAGCCCAACTTCGCTTTCGAGAACTGCTGACAAGACCCCGAGTCTGGTGGTCTGTATCGCACTGAAGGTGGGCTGTTCCATTGCCTCAAGCGTACCCAGCTCCGCTCTGCAACATGAACGTGCCGGCGTTGACCGCCCAGGTACGATCTCGCCAATGTCTTTCCGAACAGCAGTGTTGGTTTGCGCCGTGACTCTTTCCGTGGCTGCGTGCACGAGCGCCGACTCATCGTCGACCACGCTCGACGTGTCGAACACGTTCGGGGTGTCAACCACAGGTCCCGCGCCAACGGTCGCCACGACTACCACGGTGGCGCCGACGACGACACTTCCACCAGAAACCACCACCACCGTGCCCTTGTTCACGCTGTCAGGCGCGGTCACCACGCCGTCTGGTGAGCCGCTCCCAGGAGCCCTCGTGACCGTTCCCGGTGGGGTGACGGTCGAAGTCGACGATGAGGGGCGATTCGAGATCGAGGGAGTGGCGGCGGGCGAGGTAGTGGTCGAGCGTCCCGCATGGTTGTCCACGTCGTTCTCATTTACGGGCGAACCACCAGAACCTGTTGCGATGGAGCCTCGGATCGTCCGTGCGCTGCGTGTGAGCAAGTACGTGGCGATGGAGCCAGAGGAATTTGCGGCGCTGATCGACCTCGCTGCGACAACGGTCGTGAACGCTCTCGTATTCGACACCAAAGACGAAACGGGCGAAGTCTTGTATGAGACCTCGGTCGAGGAGGCTCACGATCTCGGGGCTGTGAATCCGATGTACGACCCGGTCGAGGCGTTGGCAGCTGCGAAGGCTGAGGGTCTCTACACGATCACGCGCATTGTCACGTTCGAGGATCGCATCAAGTCCGGTCTCGACGCCGAGGCCAAGCTGGCCGGGTGGTGGCTCGATCCGGTCGACGAAGTCAACTGGGAGTATCCCCTTGCGCTTGCGGTCGAAGCTTGCGAGCTGGGATTCGACGAGGTCCAGTTCGACTACGTTCGATTCCCGACGGGCAAAGCAGCCGCGGCCGCGTCGGCCAAACGTTCCTTGTCGCAAGAGGAGCGGGTTGGCGCGATTGCTTCATTCCTCACCGAGGCCACAGAGACCTTGCATCCGCTCGGTTGTGCGGTGTCTGCTGACATCTTCGGGATCGTTCTCTCGTCACCGACTGACGAGGGGATTGGCCAACGACCCGAGGAGTTGTCGCGGATCGTCGATGCGCTGAGCCCGATGATCTACCCCAGTCACTATTCGCCAGGCTGGCTCGGGTTCGCCGAACCGAACGACCATCCGGGTCCAGTGGTTTCCAGGGCGCTCGACGACGGATGGCCACGATTCGAAGGGCCGGCATTGATGCGTCCCTGGCTTCAGGCCTTCTACTACAGCGCTGCCCAGATCCGAACAGAGATCGAAGTGGCGGAAGAGAGGGGATTCGGTTGGATTCTCTGGAACGCGGGCGGATCGTATGCTCGCAGCGCTCTCCAGGAAGAAGAGGCATCGAATAGCACTGACGGCTGACTCTGTCCGTCGTGGCCAGAACCGCTAGCTTCGAAACCGTGGAGAAACCGTTCATCCTCGCGGCACACGGCGACCGCCTCGTGCTGGCATCGTTGCGCACCGAACTGGAGCGCCTCTACAGCAACGTGTTCAAGGTTGTCGGAGCGACAGATGTCCATGGGGTTCTAGATCTCCTCGACCACCTTCGATCGCCAGTCGCGATGATCATTGGCGATGCCACCACCATCGGCGAGGTGCGCAGCCACATCGGCCTCGAGGCTTCAAAGGTCGTGATCGTGGCGCCGTACAGCGACGTTGCCACCGTTCATCAGCGACTGACCGAGCTCGATGCACATGAAGTTGTGGTGTCCCCATGGAGTGGCGACTCGCTCCACGACGGCGTCGACGATCTGCTGAACGATTGGCTGGCGCTGCACACGGCCGGGGAGTCGCTTGTGATGATTGGCCACCGTTGGGCTCGTGACGCTCACGAGCTGCGTGACTTCCTCGGCCGCAATCATGTTCCGTTCCGATGGGTCGATCTCGATCATGGCGACGAAGGCGTTCGCCTGCTCGACGGGGCCGGCCTATCCGACGCGAAACTTCCGGTTGTGCTGCGAGCGGAAGGCGATGCGCTCGTGGCGCCGAACATCGATGACCTCGCCGACGCGCTGTCGATGCATCATCACCCCACGAGGCAGTACTACGACTTGGTGATTGTCGGCGGTGGCCCGGCCGGGCTGGCGGCAGCCGTCTATGGCGCCTCGGAAGGATTGTCGACGCTGCTGGTGGAGCGCGACGCAGTCGGCGGACAGGCAGGCACTTCATCGAAGATCGAGAACTATCTCGGCTTTCCAAACGGCGTGAGCGGTGCCGAACTCGCCGAGCGAGCGTTGGCGCAGGCAACCCGCTTCGGTGCTGAAGTCCTCGCTCCCCAAGAGGTGACCAAGCTGTCGCTCGATGGTCGCTACAAGGTCCTCGACCTCGCCGACGGTCGGTCCGTGAGCGGGGCAGCGCTTGTGGTCGCGACGGGCGTGACGTATCGCGAGATGCATGCCGAGAGCCTGCGGGCGCTGACGGGCGCTGGAGTGTTCTACGGAGCGGCCACAACTGAGGCGCTCGATGCCGCAGGAGAGGACGTCATCGTGGTTGGGTCAGCCAATTCCGCAGGTCAGGGGGCCCTCTACTTCGCGAAGTTCGCACGGTCGGTCACGATGATCGTGAAGGCAGCCGATCTCCGAGAAACGATGTCTGCCTATCTGGCAGATCAGATCGAGGCTTCTCCGTCCATTTCGGTTCGGGTCCAAAGTCGCGTTGTCGAGGCTCACGGTGAGGACAGCTTGGAGGCGATCAGTATCGAAACCAAGAGCAAAGTGGTTCGCTTGGAAACACGGTTCCTCTTCGTGTTCATCGGCGCTGAGCCACGCAACGAATGGCTCGGTGGCCTTGTGGCCGCCGATGACCGGGGATACCTCTACACCGGCCGAGACGCCAAAAATGAAGGCTGGCCACTGTCTCGCGACCCGATGCACCTCGAGTGCAGTGTTCCAGGTGTGTTTGCGGCGGGCGACGTCCGGCACGGTTCTATCCGTCGGGTCGCCGGAGGCGTTGGCGAAGGATCGACCGCTGTCCAGTTGGTGCACCGCTACCTGGCATCGGTCCACTGACGACCGGGGTGGACAGCAATCGCTAGTTTGGCGCCTTGGAGGTGACCTTGGCACAGCAGTTCCGTTTGCCCGACATCGGTGAAGGTCTTGTAGAGGCCGAGATTGTCGCCTGGCACGTCACGGTTGGAGACGTTGTCGCGGTCGATCAAGTCATCGTTGAAGTCGAGACCGACAAGTCGTTGGTAGATATTCCTTCGCCATACGCCGGCACCGTTCTCGCGCTCGGTGGGAACCCGGGCGATGTCGTCGAAGTCGGTGATGTCCTGATAGTGATCGGAGCTGCAGGCGAGACCGTCGACGCAACAGATTCGCCGGCGCCGGTCGAGAGCGTCGACCTGCAGCAAGAAGCGGTGAGCCGGGCTGACGAGGTCTCGGGAGGCTCGTCTGCTCGGGCCATGCCTGCCGTTCGCAAGGCGGCCCGTGAACGAGGAATCGATCTCACCACCATCCACGGAACCGGTCCGGGTGGCTCCATAACCCTCGGGGATCTCGATCAATCGACCGCGAGTTCTTCGTCGGCGGCCACGGTCGCAGGCGATGAGCGGGTGCCGATGTCGCGAACTCGGCGAGCGATAGCTGAGCACATGCAGCGAAGTTGGAGCGAGATTCCGCACGTCACAACGCTGCACGAAGCGAGGGCTGACCAGCTACTGGCGGCAAGAACAGCGCTTGCCAGTGATTCCGGAGTGGCGGTCCCAATCGAGGCGCTCGTGATCCGTGCAGTGCTTCCGGTTCTCGACGCGCACCCTCGCTTCAACGCCTCGATCGACGGCGACGACCTGGTGCTGCACGCTCGGCGAGACATCGGGGTGGCCGTCGACACGGCTGAAGGGCTGATCGTGCCGGTGGTTCGTTCGGCAGATACGCACAGCGCGGTCGAGCTGGCACGGTTGATCGCGGAACTCGCAGAGAGAGCGAAGAACAGACGCGTGGCGCCTGATGACCTGTCAGGAGCGACGTTCACCATCACCAACATCGGCGCCATCGGCGGTGGACACGGCACCCCCATCATTCCTCTCGGAACGCTCGCGATCCTCTCGATCGGCAAGGCTGAGCCCAAGCCGGTGGTCGAGAAGGGCGAGATCGTTGTGGGTACGGTCATGCCTCTGAGCATCTCTTACGATCACAGAGCCATCGACGGAGCCATGGGGCAGCGCTTCATGGCTGCGGTCATCGCCAACCTCGAGGACCCGAGTCGGTTTCTCTGAATGATCTGCCTGTTCTGACCTTCGCGAAACGATTCAGGATGACTAGTTCGAGCCGATAAGACGGGGTGCGACGCAGATGTCGCGCCACAACAACGGTTCTTGTCTGGAGATATTTGTGGAGCAAGAAAAACAACGGTCGAGTCTGGTGCGGTGGCTGATCGCCGGGTTGGCGGTGCTGGCCGTTGCCACTGTGGCCTATGGCGTGACCAACGAGCAGAACAATCTCGAGAGAAACTCCCGCGCCGCGCTCGCGGCCGCCGGAGTAGAAGTTGATGACGTCCGGTTCGAGGGCAGGGACGCCACGCTGATCGCCGCACCGGACTTCCCAGATCGTGCTCGTGCCGAGGCGATCGTCTTGGCGGTTGAGGGCGTTCGAGCCGTCGTCTGGGACACCCCGGGTCAGGCTGGGCCGGATGCCACGTCGACCACCGTGGCCGGAGCTCCCGACACCACCGTCACCGCGACCGCGGTCCCGACACCAACCACAACCGTCCCGAGCACAACGAGCACCACCGCCGTTGTCGCCGTTGGTCCACACCTGGACGCGTCACTCAGCGAGGGCAGACTCACCGTCAGCGGTGTGCTCCCCGACGAAGCGTCGGCGCAGCGTTTGGCAGGGGTGACCAATGCGATTTTCGCTCCGTTCATCGACAACCAGATCAGCGTCGATGGAACCGTCGGAGAAGCGGCTTGGGTGCCGAACATCGCCAGCGGCGTTGCCGCTCTGGCAATTGCCGGTGAGGCGCAGCTATCCATCGTCAACGGCGTGGCAACGCTGACCGGCACCACGGGCACAGAACAGAAGAAGGCGACCGTCGGCGGCGCCATTCAGGCGGCCGTCGGCGAAGCCACGACTGTTGTCAACAGCATCGTCGTGACCGGCCAAGTGCCTCCGTCGTACCAGGCGGTGGGCTCGCCGGATGGCACGATCACCCTCGCAGGAGTCATGCCGGATCAACGGGCGATCGATACGATCGCCGGTGCTGCCGCTCAGATCTACGGACCTGAGCGCATCCAGAACACCATGACGGTCGGCGAGAACGTCGAAGCGACCTTCTCGGTGTTCCGTATTCCGCTGACGTTCACGCTCCTCCAGCCGTTGACCCAATGGAACATCGACATCGAAAACGATGTGATCTCAGGAGCTTTCCTGGGAGGCGCATCCTTCGCCGTCGGGTCCGCGCAGCTCACGCCCGAACTCGAAGCGCTGCTCGACACTGCGGCCGGCATCATCTTGCGGAACCCGACCTCCGTTCTGGTCATCGAGGGTCACACCGACTCGCGAGGACCGGCTGATGAGAATCAGGCGCTCAGCGAGCGACGGGCTCAGGCCGCGGTCGCATACTTGGTTCCCAAAGGTATCGATCCTCAGCGTCTCATCGCTACGGGATTCGGAGAGACTCAACCGATCGCATCGAACGACACGGCCGAAGGCCGAGCCTCGAACCGCCGCGTGCAGTTCGTGTTCGGACCTCCCCAAGGAGGCTGACAATGACTGGTATCACTTACGCAATCGCCGAAATCATCCTGCTCTTGGCCGTTGCCACGGGCATCGGCTTCGCCATTGGACGGCTGACGGCTCGGGCCACGCCGGCGGTGTCCTCCGATGCCTCTCGTGTCAAGGACCTGGAAGCGCAGGTCGCTTCGCTCACAGCGGCCTCGACGACCGCTGTCGAGCCGGCTCCGACCGACGCAGCGCTGCGCAAAGATCTCGAAGTGGCTACCTGGGAGATCGAGGCGCTTCAAGAAGAGGTCGTTCGGCTCCGCAATTCCAACCCTGAGGCTGCAGCGGCCGCAGACGCCGAAACCGACGATGCCGACGACCTCCAGGACGATGACGTCGCCGAGGACGACAGCGCTTCTGAGGTTGCCGTCGCGGAAGCCGATTCGGACGACGAGGACGCTGACTCCGATTCAGGCGACGAGGACGCTGACTCCGAAGAAGAGTGACCTGAGCTGGCGTACCATGCCTGACTCAGGACCTGTTTGAACACTGGAGAAACGGTGGCGGCACAAAAGCGTCAGACCTCGAAGAAGCCCGTCGACGCAGCGAAGGCTGCTGCCAAGAAAGCGCGGCGTGAGGCTCGCCAGGCAGAAGAGGCGGCGGCCAAGAAGGCAGCTGCTCGCAAGAAGAAGCTCCGGACCTACGCGATGGTCTCCGCCACTGTCATCGCAGCAGGCGTGGTGCTGTGGGCGTTGTGGGGTGCATTGTTCCCGGGCGAGGTCGACGGGGTCGAGAGCTTCGGGAGCGACGGTCGCGAGCACGTGACTCTTGGTACGCCCGTCAGCTACTCATCTGCGACACCCACGAGCGGGACGCACGCGTCTCAGTCAGCCAATTGTGGGATCTACACGGAGCAGATTCCACTCGAGCTGGCCGTTCATGGTCTGGAGCACGGGGCGATCGTCATCTGGTACCGGCCCGATGTCGGCGACGTCGTGGTCGACGAACTGACCGACATCGTCAACGAATACGACTCGCATGTGATTCTCAGCCCCAATCCGGACATTGTCGAGCCGGTTGTGGTGACCGCGTGGACTCGCCTCAAGGCCTACGAAGGCGCCGACCCCGAAATTCGCGAGTTCATCGACGTATATGCACGGCGGGGTCCCGAGCGCGTTCCCTGCGACTTCTGAGGCCCTCCGCATTGTCCGAGAGTGTGCGAGAATTGGCGTATGAGTGATACACAAGACGCGTGGGGCAAGGTCGGAAACGAGTTCACTTCGTTGGGGGAGCGTTTCAAAGACCACTACCGAAAAACGACCTCGGATGACGCGGCAGAAGTCAAGAAGGGCCTCGACGCGTTCGCGCAGTCCCTCGACAGAGCGGTCGACTCACTCGGAAAGGCGATCCGCGATCCCCAGGTTCGCGACGATGCCAAGAAGGCGGGTAACGCCATCGTTGACGCCATCGGCGCCTCGATCACCGAACTCGGTGCCGTGATCAGTTCGAAGGTCGACGATTCCTCGGAGTCCGATCCGCCGAGCACTGCGACGGCCGAGGAGAAGGCAGCCGCCGCTCTGGATGACGTCGACACCGTGATGGATCGTGTGCAACGCGCTGCCGACGGCGACATCGAAACCACTGAGTGAGGGAACCGCCGACGGCTCGGCGGTGTAACTCTCGCAGGTGGACATACACCTGACCGAAGAAGCGCTGATTGCAGCAGCCCGCGATGGCGACACGTCGTCTTTCGGTGAACTCGTGCGCCGCCACCAGGCGGTTGCCTTCAGGGTCGCTGTCGTGATCACCCGCTCGCCGGTCGAGGCGCATGACGTTGCACAGGAGGCGTTCGTGAAGGCATGGTTGGCCATCGATCGTTTCGATCAGACCTTGCCGTTTCGGCCGTGGCTGTTGCGCATCGTTGCCAACGAGGCTCGCAACCGGAATCGGTCGTCAGGACGTCGAATCCACCGTGAGAATCTGGCTGGCGTACGCGACACCGCACTGGTCTACGGACAGTCATCAGCCGAGACTGCAGTGATGCGAAACGCCGAGAGTGCTCGCGTGGTAGCGGCCGTAGATGCTCTGCCCGAGCAGTTTCGACAGGTTGTCTATCTGCGCTACTTCTTGGAACTCGATGAAGCCGAAACAGCTGAGGCGCTGTCCATTCCTCGGGGCACCGTGAAGTCCCGCACAAGTCGGGCACGAGCCTTGTTGGCCGAGCAGCTCGAGGTGAATGATGGGTGAACTGGATCGCTTGTTGGCCGAGGCCAAGGACGACCTCGAGTGGCCCGACCACGGTGCGTTGGATGTCGAGGTTCTCACCCGAATCGAACCCGTCGTGCTTCGCAGGCGTTCCCGCGTTGCCGGCCTTGCCGTGGCATTGAGTGCCGCAGCGATACTGATTGTGCTGCTGGCTGTGCCCGCCACGCGAGATTCGCTGAGCGCATGGCTTGGAATTGGAGCCGTACAGCTGGAAGTCGGGTCTGAGGTGCCGGTCGGTTCGTCTCTCGAACTGGGCGTCGAAACAGACGACGTCGGAAGTGTGCCTCTTGCCGGCGGCTTGAAGGATTACGACCGGGCATTCCGCGATGAAGTGGGTCGCTTGTGGCTCGTCTACGACGCATCTGACGATCTACCTGAAGTGTCTGAGGGGATTGGTGGTCTCCTCGGCATCTTCGACGGTGCCGCCGGACCGGTGATCCGTAAGCAGGTCGGAGATCCGACCGGGCAGATCACGCTCACGACAGTGCTCGGATCCGATGCGTTCTGGGTAGAGGGCGTGCCCCACACGATCGACTTGCTCGATGACGGAACAATCGTCACTGAGCTCGGACGAACCTCGGGGAATGCGTTGGTCTGGGAGCAGAACGGCCACACCTATCGATTTGAGACTGCTCTGTCGCTCGATGCGGCGCTGGAATTTGTCTCGCCGTGATCGGAACCCGATCGGGTTCAGCGGTGTATCTCGGGTACACAGGAGGTGGTGACGATGAAGCGATCCGTTGTCGCAACGATGATCATTGGTGGGATGCTGTTGGCGCAGTCGATACCTGCCCTTGCGGGCGGTGGCGGTCAATGTGTCGACAGACCAGTCACTTCCGAGGCAACCAGCCAGGTTGACCTCACGCACAACTGTTTCGGCCCGACGACCGCCCGGATCGCCCCCGGAGAAAGCGTGACCTTCCTCAATCGAGACACCGTCCCACACACGGTCACAGGCGCCAACCTTGCTTGGGGATCCACGCAGCATCTCGGGTTTGGCGAAGAGCTGAGCGTTCGGTTCGATGAGCCGGGCATCTACCCGTATGTCTGCGTCCTGCATGTGGGGATGGTCGGGGCAGTCGAGGTGGTGGATGGTGTCGATGGATTGAACTCGGCCGGAGCGGAACGATCCGTGCTGGCATCCCCGCTCGGGCAGTCGGTCAGCGCCGTGTCGAGTCCCGCGAACGGTTTCGCCTTCACGTTCGGCGTGTGGGTGCTTGCGATGACGGCCGTCCTGGCAACAGCGGTGTGGGCCATCCGACCGATGCCGAAAGAGACGAGCTGAGCAGATGTTCCCGTGCGGTGCTGTCACTCCAACGCTCGTTGGAGGGGGGGGCGTTGCAGGGCTCGTCTGAAGATCAGCCGTCGGACTGACCCCTCGCCATCTCGTACATGGCCAACGCCTCTTGCCTGGCCTCGGCATGGTCGACCATCGGCAACGGGTAATGGTCTCCGAGTTCGATCCCAGCGGCTGCAAGTTCGAGCGGACCGGCGCCCCACGGATCGTGGATGTGTGCGGAACCGAGTTCAGAAAGTTCCGGAACGTACCGGCGCACGTAGTCGCCGTCGGGATCGAACTTCTTGCCTTGAGTGACCGGGTTGAAGATTCGGAAGTACGGCGCAGCGTCGGCGCCAGTTCCGGCGACCCACTGCCAGTTCCCGACGTTCTGGGCGACATCACCGTCCACGAGGAGCTTCATGAAGTGTTGTTCGCCCCACCGCCAATCGATCAACAAGTCCTTGACCAGGAACGAAGCGGTGAGCATTCGCACTCGATTGTGCATCCATCCTTCGGACAAGAGCTGGCGCATCCCGGCGTCGATGATCGGATAGCCGGTATTGCCAGTTTTCCACTTGATGAACGCGTCTTCATCGTTGCGCCACCAGAGATCTCGATATTCGGGGCGCAACGGCGCTTCCACCGTATGGGGAAAGTGATGCATCAGGTGCATATAGAAATCCCGCCACGCGATCTGGCGTACGAAGGCCGCTCGCGACGGGGTCTTGCTGCCGATTTCGATCATCACTCTCACTGGAGACAAGGTGCCGAACTTGAGGTCGGCTGAGAGGTGCGACGTCGAGTCGAGATCGGGGCGGTTCCGCAGGTCGGCGTAGTCATCGACGACCTTCTCGAACTCGGCGAGACGCTTGCGGGCGGCTTTCGGACCTCCTTCCATCAGTGGAGTTTCTGAAAGCTGGGGTAGGCCTTCACCGACGTCGTCGGTGACCTTGGCCTTTCCCTGTCGTGCGGGAGCGGGCAACTCCTGATCCGCCCACCGCCGATGGAAGGGCGTGAAAACTTTGTACGGCGTCTCCGAGTTGGTCAGGATGGTGCCGGGAGCGTGCACCGCAGTGCCGTTCATTCGCTTGACCCTCTCACCAAAGGCATAGGTGACAGCGTTGTCACGTTTGGTGGCGTATGGCGAGTAATCGTCATTGAAGTAGAGATCATCGCCGGCCGCGAGAACCGTCTTGAGAACAGTTGCCGGATTGCCGGTCATCACGCAGAGTCTTCCGCTCGACTTCTGGATGGCGGCGTCTAGTCCATGGAGATGGGCGATGAGCTGGGTGAGTCGATGTGACGGAATCCAGAGCTTCGGATCGATGATGAAGAGTGGGCGCACCTCGTCATGGTCGGAGGTTGCTTCCGCCCAGGCCGGGTTGTCTTCGAGACGTAGATCACGACGGAACCACACAACAGCGCTCATGTCACCTCTCCCTCCGATGACCGCACGCTAGTGAGGTGCCGGTGAGTAACGTCCCCGTCATGAAGATCCTCGTGACGGGAGCATCGGGATACATCGGAGGCCGACTGGTTCCGGCGCTACTCGAAGCCGGCCACGAAGTCCGGTGCATGTCACGCAATCCCACCAAGCTGGACGATGACCCATGGCGTGAACGCGTCGAGGTCGTCGAGGCTGACGTGCTCGACAAGGCGTCGCTCGATGCCGCACTCGAGGGATGCGACGCCGCGTTCTATCTGGTGCACTCGATGGGTGAAGGAGATTTCACCTCGCGTGATCGAGAGGCCGCAACGAACTTTTCCGAGGCGGCAGCGACTTGCGGCCTTCGGCGCATCGTCTATCTCGGTGGCCTCGGCGAGGGTGACGATCTCTCTGCCCACCTGGCGAGTCGGCATGAGGTCGGGAAGCTTCTCGCCAGTGGCGCCACACCCGTCACGGAGTTGCGCGCGGCGGTGATCATCGGTTCAGGATCCGTGTCGTTCGAGATGCTGCGACATCTCACCGAGGTGTTGCCAGTGATGATCACGCCGAAATGGGTATCCGTGCGGTGTCAACCGATCGCCATCCGCAACGTTCTCGAGATCATGGTCAACGTCATCGCCGATGACGGTTCTGAGAGTTGCATCATCGAGATCGGTGGTCCCGATGTACTCACCTATGCGGAGATGATGCAGCAGTACGCCAACGAAGCGGGCCTTCCGAGACGGATCATCTTGCCGGTGCCAGTCCTGACCCCGCAATTGTCCTCTCGGTGGATCGGGCTCGTCACGCCGCTGCCGACCGGCGTGGCCAGGCCACTGGTCGACAGCCTGCGCCACGAGGTCGTGGTCGGCGACATGTCGGCGTCGAGACGCCTCGCTGGTGAACTCATCCCGTACCGAGATGCTTTGGGCCTCGCCCTCGAGAAGGAGGCCGCGTTCGACGTGGCCACACGATGGTCGGACGCCGGCTTGGCTTCTGCGAGTCCGCAGGAGAACGATCCAGAGTGGAGCGGCCGCACGGTTTACCGCGATGTCCAGACGGTCGAGACCACGGCGAGCGCGGAGGATCTGTTCTGGGCGTTCTCGCGTATCGGTGGAGATGTCGGCTATTACACGTTCAACTGGGCCTGGCGAGTCAGGGGCGTGCTCGACAGCATCGTTGGTGGCGTCGGATTGCGACGCGGGAGACGCCATCCGGAACAGCTCCGTTCGGGCGAAGCACTCGACTTCTGGAGGGTGAGTTCCGTGGAACCGGGGAAGCGGCTGCAACTGAGTGCCGAGATGCTGCTCCCTGGTGAAGCGTGGCTGGAGTTCGTGATCAATGAGGGGGATCCCAACACCCTGACGCAGACGGCGTCGTTCTATCCAAAGGGTCTGTTCGGCCGACTCTATTGGTTCGTCCTTGTGCCGTTTCACGTAGCGATATTCGGCCGAATGGCGCGACGCATCGCATCGGCCGCGGAATCTCGACACGTGCCGGTCTAGCGACGAGCCGATCCGACGAGTTCTCTGACGACCTCTGGCGGGGGTCCTACCTGCTGAGCCGGAGGGTGGAGGGGAATGCGGCGGCGCATCACTACCGAGATCGCCGAGACGGTGAGCAAGGCAACGGCTCCGGCGATGAGCGGAATGTGCAGGTTGCTGCCGAGCAGCGTTGCGCCACTGCCGCGCAGATCCGTTGCGCCGCCCGAAGGGTCGAGCGCCCAGGCGCTCAACCGCAGCATGATCGTGAACGTCAATGCTGCGGTAGCGACCCGTCCCGCGAGCGTCCGCATCGTTGAGATCCGGTCGGTGGAGAGGATCAGTGCGCTGCCGCCGGCTGCGATCACAACGAACAGACCAACGAGAAGAGCGACGCTCATGATGCTGCGAGCGGTGTCCGTCGAGGTTGCCTCTCGCGCCGTTTCGGCGGTCGCAGCCAACTGGATCGGGGCCACTCGAACCAGCGCATCCTCGATGGTCGCCGAAGGGAGGTCTGATCCGGCCATGGCGTCCGCCACGGCGGGGAGAAGAGCTTGAATCTCGTCACTCACGTCCAGCTCGATGGCTTCATCGGCTGGACTCACGGCTGCCGCTGCAAGTTCGGCGACAATGGCGTCGATCGGCTCTCGAGCTCTGGGGTCTGCCCACATCGTTCTAGCCACATCGAGGGCTTCAGCCTCGGGGACGAGTTCCGATTGGGCCAACGCGGTACCGAGCCAGTCTGTCAGCCGATTGGCGACCACGTCAGACGAAACGGCCTGCTGCGCCGCAGTGGTGATGGTCTGTTGATCGGACGCGAGCGACCGTCCCCATCCGGAAACCAGAGTGACGGAAACGCCGAGGGCGAAGAGCCAGAGGGCGATCCAGGCGGCGGTCCGATGAGAAAGCGAGGCGGGGTCGTGGAGGTTGATACGTTCCATCAGCGAAGGCGAAACTGTAACTGAAATTCGACTTTGTGCATCCGACCTGAGGTGTGTGGCGACGACGCCAAGTCGGTTCTTACACTGAGGGCCTCAAAGGAGGCGTACGTGGACCACGAACACATCACTGTCGCTGTCGCAGGACCGAAGACCACGATCACCCTCAATCGACCTGAGCGCCGTAACGCGATGAGTCACGAGCTCATGAGCCAGGTCATCAGTGCGCTCACACAGCTCGACGAGAAATGTCGGATCGTGGTCATCGCGGCGAACGGTCCGGCCTTTTCCGCCGGGCACGACCTCTCGGAGATGGTCGATCGTCCTGCCGAGTTCTACGACGATCTCTTCGGTGTTTGTACGCAGATGATGCAGCTGATTCACCGCATTCCTCAACCAGTGATTGCGAAAGTCCAAGGTGTCGCCACCGCCGCCGGGTGCCAGCTGGTGGCCGCCTGCGATCTGGCGATCGCCGCGGACACGTCGTTCTTCGCCACTCCCGGCGTGAAGATCGGTTTGTTCTGCACCACTCCGTTGGTGCCGGTGAGCCGCGCCGTTGGGCGCAAGCGTGCACTCCACATGTTGTTGACGGGAGAGCCGATCGATGCCGCACGGGCCGTGGAGTGGGGCTTGATCAATCGTGCCGTCCCAGCCGAAGAGCTCGACGCGGCGGTCGACGAGTTGGCAGACCAGATCTTGCAGTTCTCCGCTGACACGATCGGGATCGGCAAAGGTGCGTTCTACGCCCAAGCCGAACTGCACGAGGACGACGCCTACGAAGTGGCGCAGCCGATCATGGCGGGGAACGCCTCGACTGAGGACGCTCAGGAAGGAATGAGCGCCTTCCTCGAGAAGCGAGCCCCCACCTGGGCGAGCAATTGACCGACGTCTTCAGGACGGAGCTGACCCCGCTCGCGTTTCTCGAGCGCGCCGCTGATGCGTTCTCCGACAAGACCGCGGTCGTGTACGGCGATCGCAGAGTCACGTACAGGCAAATGGGCATTGAGGTGACGAAGGTGGCCAATGCGCTGCGTGCTGCCGGCATCGAACGTGGAGACCGGGTTGCGTATCTCATGCCGAACCTGCCTGAGATGCTCTACGCCCACTTCGCAGTTCCCATGCTCGGAGCCGTGCTCGTGGCGATCAACACGAGACTGTCAGGACCAGAAATCGCTCGGATACTCGATCATTCGGGATCCCGGGTCCTCGTCGCTGACACCGAACTCCTCGAAGCGCTAGCGACGGTGTCCAACGGTTTGGCCGGAGTCGAACTCATCGTGGCGTTGGACGACATTGGCCGAGCTACCTCAGTCGAGTCCGTCCACTACGACGAATTCATCGCCTCAGGCGTCGACGATCCACCGGAGTGGTCGGTCGACGACGAAGAGCGAACGATATCGATCAACTACACGTCAGGCACCACTGGCGAACCCAAGGGTGTCATGTACACGCATCGAGGCGCCTACCTGAATTCCCTCGGAGAGCTCGTACATTCACGGCATGACACCGAGACGGTGTATCTGTGGACTCTTCCCATGTTCCACTGCAACGGGTGGTGCACCACTTGGGCAGTGACCGCGATCGGAGGGACGCATGTGTGCCTTCGATCGATCGACAACGCCGAAATCTGGCGGTTGATCGACGTCGAAGGTGTCACGCACCTCAACGGCGCTCCGACGGTTCTCGTGGGTATGGCGAATGCACCGCAGGCAAAGCCGCTCAGCAAGCCGCTGACGGTGACTACCGCTGGAGCGCCACCCAGTCCGACCATCATCGGAACGATGGAGCGTCTTGGCGCTCGGATGATCCACGTATACGGGCTCACCGAGACGTACGGCCCACACACGGTGTGTGAACGGCAGCCGGCGCTCGATTCGATGGGCAGCTCTGAGCGGGTGCGGTTTCTGGCCCGTCAAGGAGTCAGCTTCGTCATCGCAGATCCGATTCGGGTCGTCGACGACCTCATGAACGACGTACCGCGAGATGGTCAGACCATGGGCGAGGTCGTGATGCGCGGCAACAACGTCATGAAGGGCTACTTCTCGGATCCTCAGACCACCGAGACGGCGTTTCGAGGCGGGTGGTTTCACTCGGGTGACATCGCCGTCTGGCACGCCGACGGCTACATCGAACTGAGAGATCGCGCCAAGGACATCATCATCTCCGGTGGGGAGAACATCTCGACCATCGAGGTCGAGCAGGCATTGGTGAGTCACCCAGAGGTCCTCGAGTGTGCGGTCGTGGCAGTACCTCACGAGAAGTGGGGCGAGAGACCCAAGGCGTACGTCGTGTTGAAGCCAGGTGCGACCGTGACAGAACGGGAACTGATCGACCACGTCAGATCCGCAATCGCACATTTCAAAGCGCCGGATGTCGTGGAGCTTCGAGAAGAGCTCCCGAAAACGTCAACAGGCAAGATCCAGAAGTTCGTTCTTCGCGAACTCGACTGGAAGGGCCACGACTCGCGGGTCTACGGTGGCAGCATCGAAGAGGCAACGGGACAGACATGATCAGAGACGCTCGAGTAGAAGACGTCGCAGCCATTCGGGCCTGCGTGGACGCGGCCTACTCGCCGTACATCGACCGCCTCGACAGCAAGCCGGCAGCGATGCGCGTCAACTATGACGCTCTCGTGGCTGCCGGCGAGATGCATGTATACGAATTGTCGGGAGAGATCGTCAGCTGCATGGCATTACACGCTGAAGGCGAGGTACTCCACATCGGAAATCTTGCAGTTGTCCCTGCGCATCAAGGCGCAGGAATCGGGAGCGAGATGCTGGTCTACGCCGAGGAGGTGGCGCGCTCAGACGGCCTGCTCGAGCTGAGGCTCTTCACCAACGAAGTGATGATCGAGAACGTCGAGTTCTACACCAACAGCGGCTTCTTCGAGACAGAACGGCGCGTCGATGACGGTTTCAAGAGGGTGTTCTTCTCCAAGCCGGTGGTGCCCGTGCCGGTCGGCCAGTGTTTGGCATGTGACCTGGCTGCCGGGGTGCGCCCCCTCCCGGGTGGCTTGATCCATCGTGAGCAGGGATGGCTGGTCGAGCACTGTGTGGGGCCGCTCGGCCTCGGGACACTCGTCGTGAAACCCGCACGTCACGTGACTGCCGTCGCCGACCTGGACGGCGACGAGGCGGTTCAGATGGGCCGGCTCTTGCGAGACACCGCTGCGATCGTCACGGAGTTGTCCGAACCCGCTCAGGTGTACGTGTCGCTCTGGTCACACGAAAGCGGCGAGCCAGGACATGTCCACTTCGTGGTGCAACCGATCGATTCTGAAGCCATCGAGCGCTTCGGCCGTGGTCCTGATCTCCAAGCGGCGATGTTCGAAGCCAACGAACTTCCGGACCCAGGCGAAGTCGCCGAATATGCCGAACGGGCTAGGGGACTCTTCAACGGCTGAGTGTCGCGCCCACGCCGTGGGTTCAGAACGCCCTCAGCCAGTTGGCTCCCTGTAGACCGCTGCGCCCCAATGAGCGCCGGCGCCGAACGCCACAAACACCACCACCGTCCCGGGCGACACTCGACCGTCGCGGCGCAGCTCGTCGAACAGGATCGGCAGCGTCCCTGCGGTCGTGTTGCCGAACCGATCGAGGTTCATCGGCACCTGATCAACGTCGAGTCCGAGTCGCTTTCGCACTCCGTCGACGATGCGGGCGTTGGCCTGGTGCGCGACCACGACGTCCACGTCGTCGACGCCGAGCCCCGCGCCTTTCAACGCAGCGTGCACAGCTTCTGGCATCTTGCGGACGGCCTGGCGATACAGCATCGGCCCATTCATCTGCGGCATGTGCTCGTCGGCTGCGATCGTGGCGACGTCGACAAACGGTTGCGTGCTCGAACCCATTGCAGGGACCTGGATCAGGCCGAAGTAGGAGCCATCGGTGAACAATTCCACAGCGAGGATGCCATCGTCCGTGCCGCGTCGCAGGACCGCCGCACCCGCCCCATCCCCAAAGAGCACACTCCAGTGTCGGTGTTTGTTGTTGCGTTCTCGCTCCTCAGGCGTGATCGACCCTCCGTTGCGTCTCTCACGCCATTGATTGGCCCACGGTTGGATACCCGCATGTACCTCGGCTCCGATCACGAGGACCGTGTCGGCCTTGTCCGACCCGATGAGGCTGTCTGCCAGGTCGAGCCCGTAGACGAATCCACTGCACTGCTGACGTATTCCGTACGACCGAACGGTGCCGAGTCCCATTCGATCTTGAACCAAGGGTGCGCTGCCGGGGGCGTAGAAGTCAGGCGTCATCGTGGCCACGATCAACGCGTCGACATCCTCCGGATCCAGGCCGGCGTCGACCAACGCAGCATGGCCGGCCTCCGTGGCGAGATCGGCGGTGCTCACGCCCGGCTCGGCCAACCGCCTTTCACCGACACCGGTGCGGCTGCGAATCCATTCGTCACTGGTGTCCATCAACTCTGCGAGTTGATCGTTCGTCACGACCGCAGGCGGAAGCGCGGTGCCTGTCCCGACTATCACGGTTGCCATCGCCACTCCTCGATCCGTCTGGCAAGAGCGTATTCGCTAGCGTCGAGTTACGTTGGCTCCACGACAGAGGGACGGAGGCACTCCGGTGGCGGACATCGACTTCACGGTGACGGACCAAGCGGGCCATTTGTGGACTCTCAGCGAACACCTGGACGCTGCGGTGGTGCTCGTGGTGCTCAGAGGTGACTGGTGACCGTACTGCAACGGCCAGCTGGTCAGCTTGGCGCAACGGCACGACGAGATTCTCGGCCTAGGCGCTCGCGTCTTCGCGATTGACGTCGACACCCCTGAACAACACTCCGCGATGATCGAGAAGCTCGATCTTCCATTCCCGATGCTGTCCGACCCCGACCGGTCGCTGGCGATCGAGCCCTTGGGACTTGCTGATCCGAAGCATCCGGGGAAGATCGCCCATCCAGCCATCATCATCGTGACAAGCGACGGCACGGAGGCCTATCGAAGAGTGTCTCGGGACTTCGCCGATCGTCTCGCTGAAGATGAACTCGTAGACGCGCTGAGGCGGCTTGGTCTGCCTCCGACTGATCAGGAGCCTCCCATTGTTGGATCGGCTGTCGCAGGCGAACGAGCCATGCCGGATCACGCCATGTTGCCGTACTGGCGTGGTGCCAGGTTTGCTGCTGTGGCTCTCGGCTCACGGCATCCGCAGGCGAAAGAAGACGCCGATCAACTGGTCGCTCAGATGGATCGATTCACGGAGGCATACAAAGCCCGACTGCGCTGAGGAGTGATCCCGCCGAACGACCAGCAGAGATCGCGATTAGGTTTCTGCTGATGCCTCCGCCCTCCACTGACCACTCATCTCGAGACGTTCGTATGGAGCTGCAATCACTGGCCGAGTTCGCTGTCGCCGCGGCGGATCCCGAGTCGGCCACTCGGCAGGCTGTCGAAGAGTTGGCCATCGAGGGGCCTGTGGCCGTACTCGCCGTCGGCAAGGCAGCTGGGGTCATGGCGGCGGGTGCGCACGCCGAACTCGACTCCGTGACGGAGGGCCTCGTTGTCACCGCCTACGACGACGTCGCCGCACCTCCCGGATGGAGCCGTCTTGTCGCCAGCCATCCAATGCCCAGTGACAAGAGCGAGGCTGCAGGACGAGCTGCTCTGGATCTCGTAGAGCGCGCCACGGGGACGTTGGTCGTGTTGCTCTCGGGAGGCGCCTCCGCCCTCATGGAGGTGCCTCCGGCCGGCCTTTCGACAGACGATCTGGCGAAGATGACGAGCGTGCTGTTGGCGAGCGCCATGGAAATCGACGACATCAACGTGATTCGAAAACACGTGTCGGCAGTCAAGGGCGGACGGCTCGCTGCCGCATCACGAGCCTCGACCATCAGAACCCTCGCCGTGTCCGATGTTGTCGGCGACGACCTGTCTGCCATCGGTTCTGGACCAACCGTGGGCGACCCGTCGACGTTCCTGGAGGCGCTCACGTTGGCGGCGCCCCTTCGCGATCGCCTGCCGCCAGCCGTTTACGCGCACTTGGAGAAGGGGGCGAGAGGGGTCATTCCCGAGACGCCAGTGAGTTTCCACGCCGACGTGACGGCACGGGTGATCCTCAGCGGTCGCACGGTCGCCAAAGCAGTCGAGGTCGAAGCGCAGAGGAGAGGCTGGATGACGGCTGTCCATGAACCGCCGCTCTCGGGTGAGGCTGTCAACGCCGTCGAACGCGTGCTCGCGGAGGCGCAGCCCGGGCTTTCTGTCTTCCACGGAGAAACGACGTTGGAGGTATCTGGCGGAGGCCGAGGCGGACGCAATCAGCACGGGGCTCTCGCTGGGGCGCTTCGTCTCAGAGGTGACGAGCGTCGCACGTTGATGACGCTCGCGACTGATGGCGTCGACGGACCGACAGACGCAGCCGGAGCCATCGTTGATGGAGGTACGGTCGGTCGAGGCTCGGCGGCAGGTCTCGACGCCGTCGAGCACCTCACGAACTGCAACTCCGGCCCGTACCTGGAGGCGGCCGGTGATCTGCTCGTCACCGGTGCGACCGGCACCAACGTTGCCGACCTGTGGATGCTTTTCACGGTCGACTGATTCAGGAGAGTCGGTGGCTGCCGGCGTACAGGTTGAATCCGTCATCGCGCAGGAAACCGATGACCGTGATGCCGAGTTCTTCCCCGAGGTCGGCAGCCAGCGTCGACGCTGCAGAAACCCCACACACGGCGGGGATGCCGGCAACTGCCGCCTTTTGCACCATCTCGAACGAGACACGGCCAGAGACCATCAGGATCACTTGTCCGAGCGGCCAATGCGTTTTGGCACGGGCGCCGATGACTTTGTCAACGGCGTTGTGACGGCCGATGTCCTCTCGCAGTTCGAGCAAGGTGCCGTCGGCCGTGAAGAGTCCGGCTGCGTGGATACCGCCGGTCGAGGTGAACTGCGTCTGGTGAAGTCGCATCGTGTCTGGCAATCCAAGTAGGACTTCTGGCCGCAACATCGGGCCGTCGGGCGGGCTTGGAGCGGCGATGCGCACCGCGTCGATGGAGGCCTTGCCGCACACGCCGCACGACGACGTCGTGTAGAGGTTGCGTCGGAATTGTTCCGGATCGACCTGCACGCCCTCGGAGAGCACGATCTCCCACCGCTCGTCGTCGGCTGTCTCGGGAACGGGCCGAACCTCAGCTACTTCCGATGGTCGTAGAACGATCGCCTCGGTGAGCGCGAAGCCGAGCCCCAGTTCGGCGTCGTTTCCCGGAGTCCGCATCAACACCGCTATCGGCGTGGAACCGAGCCGAAACTCGACCGGCTCCTCGGCGACGAGAATGTCGTCGACGCTCTCGCCGACACCGTGGCGGACGCGGTAGACGCGGCGTGCGTCACTCATCGCGAGCGGCGGCGCCGTAGAGCTTGATACCGTCATCGAGTGCTTGGGGAGTGTCGACGCTGAACCAAGAGCGACCGTCTTCACCCCAGGACTGCCATTCGTTCGGTCCGACGGTGCGGTGAGGCATACGGTCGAGCAGCGTCTGGATCGAACCCTGCAGGTCTGCTTCCTGCGCCGCTTCTCGTGCCCAGCTCGTGGGGTAGAGCGCGGTGGTCACCTGCCGGTATCCGTCTGCAACCGGGACGACGGCTCGATCAGGCGAGGCCAGACTTGCGAGGCGTCGCAACGTGTCGGCAGACATGAAGGGCTGGTCGACAGCGACGAGGAGCACCGACGAGGCCTTCACACAGTCGAGTGCCGTTGCGAGTCCACGCAGCGGACCCGCTATCCCCGAGTTGCGGTCTGGAAGAACGTCGAGGTCGCCGATCGGGGACTCACGACCGACGAGCACCACGGTCGTGAGAAAGCTGCGCAGCGTTCCCGCAACGTGGGTAGCGAGAGGCGTGCCGTCGAGTTCGACAAGTGCCTTGTCGGTTCCCATACGGGTGCTCTTTCCTCCAGCGAGGATGACTCCGGTGATCACGACCTCTACCCCTGCGGTCCGTTGGGTGGCGAGTGTACGTCGTCGTACGGGTGGTCCAGACGGGTGGGTCAGTCGAGGAGGCGGACGACGATGCCGCCACGGAGCTTCGGCTCGAACCACGTCGATTTGGGCGGCATGGTGAGGCCTCGATCGGCGATCTCCATGACCTGCTGAATCGACGTCGGGAACAGCGCAAAGCCGATTGAGCACTCTGCGAGTGCAGCGAAGGCATCCCGACCGCCGATGAATCGGAGTCGTTCGTCACGGCGCGGGTCGTCGATGCCGAGCAGCGGAGCCAGTATGTGATCTTGCAGGATTACCGCATCGAGGCTGTCGTACGGATCCGATGAAACGAACTCGGGAAGGACCCGAAGGTGGAACCACCGATCGGCGAGGCGTAGACCCAAATCTCCGCGTTGGCCGGGACGCGCCGCATCAGCACTCGAGACCTCCTCGACCCTGAATGTTGCTCCGAGCCGACGGACAAACTCATCATGGTCGATGCCTTGCGTGTCGTCGACGCATCGATTGAACTCGAGAATTCGAACTTGGTCCTCTGAAAACAAGGCGCCCAAAAACCATTCGTGATCGTCACCAGGCGTGCCGGCGGCTCGGTGAACCGCGGCGTATCGAGCCGCCGCCGCCGAGCGATGGTGGCCATCGGTGATGTAGATCTTCTCTAGGGCGTTGTACGCATCGAGGAGCTCGTCGACAGTCGGTTCGTTGGTGACGGCCCACAGCTGTTGCCGGATGTCGCCATCCTCGAAATCCAAGTCGGGCTGGCTTCCATCCATAACGCGTGCGATCGCTCGGTTGATGTCAGGGGTTGACGCATGGGCAAGAGCCACGGGATCGCCGTAGGCGCCGATCAAGCGTGTGTGGCGGGTCACGGTGAGTTCGGAGTCGGCAACCGTGTCCTCGTGGCGTCTGACACGGTCGGCCTCCAGGGCACGCACCGACACATCGGCCACCAGGCCGGTCGTGGTCGCGAGATCAGTGGTCAATCGATACACGAACAGCGCAGGCCGCGCGTGGTGCACGAAGACATCGTGCTCGATCAGATCGCGGAGCCACAGCCCACTGTCGACCAGCGTTTCATCGTCGACTTCTCCGGTCTGCGGGTCCTCCGGTGGACGCATGACCCTTCGAAAGCTCAGCGGGTGGATGGCGTCGCCTTCGGTGGTGGCGGCATCGATGGACGAAATGGGAGGCGACACCACGTCACCGGCGACGTCGGGTCGCGGCACGTAGGCATCGAGTGCGCGTATCAGCGCCATCAGCCGTGCGCGGCTTTGAACTCGCTCATCAAATTGGTGAGTGCTGCAACACCTTCCAGCGGCATCGCGTTGTAGAGGCTGGCTCGGACGCCACCCACGGAGCGATGGCCCTTGAGGTTCATCATGCCTTCGGCCGTTGCGCGCTCGATGAACGATGCCTCGAGATCTTCGGTAGGCAGTCGAAAGACGACGTTCATCATCGAGCGGCTCGTCGGCTCGACGGGAGATGTGTAGAACCCGCCGCTCGAGTCGATCGTCTCGTACAGCAAGCCGGCGCGTTCTTCGGCGCGGCGTTCCATCTCGGCCAGGCCGCCGCTCGCTTTCATCCATTTGAGCACCTTGCCCATCATGAACACGGCGAATACCGGGGGAGTGTTGTGGAGGGAGTCGGTTGCGGCGTGAACGTCGTAACGCAGGTACGCAGCGAGATTGCGATTGGTGCGCTCGAGAATCGATCGCCGAACGAACACCACCGTCACTCCGGCCGGACCGAGGTTTTTCTGAGCCCCTCCGTAGACGACGTCGAAACGGTCCCACGGAATTGGACGGCTCATGAACTCCGACGACACGTCACCGACCAAACGAACATCGGTCTCTGGCCATTCGACCATACGAATTCCACCGATGGTTTCGTTGGTGGTGACGTGCAGATACCGGCTGGCCGGGCGGGCGTCAATCTCGACTGGACTAGGCATGCGTCGATATGCCTCGGCTGCGCCTGACCAGGCGGTGTAGAGGTCGCCATGATGGCTGCCGTCTTCGATCGCCTTCGTGCCCCAAGCGCCAGAATCCACATAGCCTGCGGTCTCCCCGGGAGCGAGAAGGTTCATTGGGACCATCGCAAACTGGAGGCTTGCGCCACCTTGGATGAACAGGGGAGCGAAGTCATCCGGCGCACCGGCAACCTCTGACGAGAGCGCCAGGGCTTCCTGATGGACCTGGTCGTATTCGTCACTTCTGTGGCTCATCTCGACAAGTGACATTCCCGCACCGTGATAATCCACGAACTCGGCTTGCGCCTCCTCGAGCACCTCCAACGGGAGGGTGCAGGGACCCGCGCTGAAGTTGATGGCACGATTCATTGCGACCTCCGCACTGCGGCATAGATGACGTTGTCCAGATCGTTGAGGCGATCTCCCAGATCAGTTGGGACGTCTCCGGCGATGTGAATCGTTGCCACAGCCGCACGCGCTCCATCAAAAATGGTGTTGTCCATCTGTTCGACGTTCAGATCTGCTCTCCGCAGAACACCAAGGACTTCCGCCAGAACCCCCACTTTGTCGTAGTGGCGAATGGTGACTGTGGCAGCACTGAGGCTGTCGTTGGCGAGGTTCACGGCGTTGAGTGCCCTACCCCGTGCAAATGCCGTCAAGATATCGATGACGCCGTCGGCGATTGCACGTTGAGCTTGTTCGGTTGAGGCGCCGATGTGATGGGTCCCATACGTGTTCGGGTGCTGGGCGAGCGCAGAGGTGAACGTGCCGCTGCCGTCTTTCGGTTCGTTCCAGAACACGTCGAGTCCTGCCCGGATGCCTTTGTCATCCATCGCGGCGAGCAGGGCGGGTTCGTCGACGACTTCGCCCCTGGAAGTGTTGATGAGCACTGCACCAGGCTTCATGTGGGCGAGGAAGGTCGCGTCGATCAGATGGTGGGTCTCTTCGTTGTACGGCACATGGAGCGTCACGACGTCTGACATTTCTGCTAGTTGATGCACGTCGGGCACGAGTTGAACGTCGAGATCTTCGATGCGTCGCATCGTCAGCTTGTCGCGACCACTTCTCTGGATCGACACGAGTTCCATGCCGAATGCGGCCGCTCGCTCAGCTACGGCAATTCCGATGTCGCCGAGTCCGATGATGCCGAGCGTACGACCATGGATGCCTTCAGTCTTCGACCACTTGGACTTGTTCCATACCTCGGCGCGAAGGTCCGCAACGTTGTCCGGGATGTTCCGATCGATGGCCAGGATGAGACCAATCGCAAGTTCCGCGACCGCGAGAGCGTTCTTGCCCGGAACGTTGCTCACGTAGATGCCACGTTGTGCTGCTGCGCCCTTGTCGATCGTGTTCGTTCCTGCGCCGGCTCGGATGACCATCGCCAACACGTCAGACGCCTCGATCGTCTCGAGCGTGACCTGCGTGCTGCGGACTACGAGGATCTGATTTCCCGCGATTGCGTCAGGAAGCGACTCGGCAGTCAGCTCGGGTTGATAGTCGCACTCGTAGCCCATCTCGCGAATGGTCGACAAGCCGGATCCCGGAAATTTGTCCGCGAACAAGATCTTCATTGAGTCCTTGGGTGAGCGGCGCCAGATGATAGAGGATCTGGCCCCTGCCCGGCTCGAACGGAATGAATGTCGAATGTAGCGAGGGCTAACCTCGGCCGCGGAGGTTCCCATGGGCGATCATTTCGAATTCGACACTTTGGCGCTGCACGCAGGTCAGCAACCCGACCCGACGACTGGCGCTCGGGCGGTGCCGATCTACCAGAGCACCTCCTTCATGTTCGAGGACACCGATCATGCTGCGGCGTTGTTCAACCTCGAGCGCCCTGGCCACATCTATACCCGCATATCGAACCCGACGACCGCAGTCCTCGAGGAGCGCATAGCGGCGCTCGAGGGTGGCGTCGGTGCGGTCGCGACCGCTTCGGGGATGGCTGCGCTCCACCTTGTAGTGACATCGCTCATGGACGGCGGCAGCCACATCGTTGCCTCGACTTCGCTGTACGGCGGCAGCATCAATCTCTTCACCCACACGCTGCCGCGATTCGGCATCACCACTACCTTCGTCAATCCGCGTGACCATGACGCAATGCGCGCCGCCATCCGGCCCGAGACTCGGATGGTGTACGCCGAGTCGATTGGCAATCCCGGTCTCGAGGTCCTCGACATCGAGAAGGTGGCGGGCCTCGCTCACGATGCCGGTCTTCCGCTCGTGATGGACTCCACTTTCGCCACTCCTTACCTGTTGCGGCCGTTCGAGCACGGCTGCGACATCGTGATTCACTCGGCGACGAAATGGCTCGGCGGTCACGGGCTCGCCATCGGTGGCGTCATCGTCGACTCGGGAACATTCGACTGGGAAGGCTCCGGCAAGTTCCCGACGCTCACTGAACCGTACGCCGGGTATCACGGCATCAACTTCTTCGAAGAATTCGGTCAGATGGCGTTCCTCATGCGAGTTCGCACAGAAGGACTGAGAGACTTTGGCGCGGTGATCAGCCCGGCGAACGCCTTCTACATCTTGCAGGGCGTGGAGACACTCCCGTTGCGGATGGCTCGGCACGTCGAAAACACTGCGGCGGTGGTGCAGATGCTCGATGAACACGATGCTGTGGCGTGGGTCGCTCATCCAACGCTTCCTTCGCATCCGGATCATTCGCTGGCAAACAAGCTGCTCCCGAAAGGCGCCGGTGCAATCGTGGGATTCGGGGTGAAGGGCGACAGGAACGCCGGAAGGAAGTTCATCGAGGCGTGCACCCTTGCGTCGCATCTCGCCAACGTGGGGGACGCCAAGACCTTGGTGATCCACCCTGCATCTACGACGCACCAGCAGATGTCGGCCGAGCAGCTGGACGCTGCCGGCGTGGGCGAAGACTTCATCCGGATTTCGGTCGGGCTCGAAGACGCAGCCGACATCGTCTCCGACCTGGATCGGGCACTGAAAGCGTCGCAGCGCTGATGGACTTCGTTGTCGACGGCCGGAAGGTGTTCGCTGCGACTGGCGGAGTGTCCTTTGACTCGACCAAGCCAGTCATGGTGTTCATCCACGGGGCAGGCATGGACAGAACAGTGTGGGGAACGCACGCTCGCTTTTTCGCTCATCGCGGCTTCGCTGTGTTGGCGCTCGATCTCCCTGGTCATGGAAGATCCGAAGGTGGCCCTCTGACCTCGATGAAGGAGATTGCCTCGTGGATCGTGCAGGTCCTCGACGCAGTCGAAGTCGCGTCGGCAACCTTGGTGGGACACTCGATGGGTGGATCGGTTGCCCTCGAAACTGCTGCGAATCATCCGTCACGGGTCGATCGGTTGATTCTGATGGGTACCGCTCCCGAGATTCCGGTCCACCCCAAGCTGTTGGAGTTGGCGAGCGAGGATCCGAGTGAGGCGTATCGGATGATGACCGACTGGAGCCACGGCGACCTTGGACACAAGGGCGGGCAGCGTTCACCAGGCACATGGGTGCTGAAGAACACCCTCGTCACGTTCGGACGAAGTAGGCCGGGCGTGCTGCGCAACGACCTGGAAGCGTGTGCCGCGTGGGATACGGGCCGCCAATCGGCCGCTTCCTTGTCTGCTCCGAGTCTCGTGATCACGGGACGATTCGACCGCATGACTCGAGAGAAGGTCGGGCGGGAGCTTGCTGAGTTGATACCGGGCGCTCAGCATGTCTCGATGCCCGATGCCGGCCACTCGATGATGAACGAGCTGCCAGACGAGACCATCAAGCTGATGGCGGAGTTCGTCTCCTGATCTCGGTCATCGAGCAAACCGATTGCGGTCTACGACGACCCTGGTCACCAGGCCGCGGGCTACGAGGTCGTTCCCGTCGAGAATCTCGATCGAAAAGTGGAGATCTCTGTCGAGTTGCTCGTCGAGTCGCGCCGTTGCGGTGAGGCGTTGACCGATTCGACTCGGCAGGAGATGGTCGAGTTCTATTCGGGTGCCGACGCTTGTCTGGCCTGCCGCCACCGCGACGGCGGCAAGTGTTGCCTCCTCCGCCAGTGCTACGAGCCGCGGCGTCCCGACCACCTCGACGTCACCGGAGCGCATGGCTATCGCCGTGTCGCTGGCCGTGACCATCATGTCTGCCGTTCCGATCGAGCCGATCTCCATGGCGCGCACTCTACGGCGATGAACGCGGCCGCGTCGCGGTATTGTCCGCGGAGCAGCGACGGAGGTCATCGTGTACATCGACGGACAATGGCGAGCCAATGAGGCCACGTTCCCCGTTTTCAATCCCGCTACCGGCGAAAAGCTCGCAGACGTCGCGGATGCCAATGCTCGAGATCTCGAAGATGCCATCGAGAGCGCACACCGGACGTTTCCCGAGTGGTCCGCCACTACGGCGTATCGCCGAGCCGCGATGTTGCGTGATGCATACGCCCTGATGATGGAGCGGAAAGAACCGCTGGCCAAGCAAATGACGGAGGAGCAGGGCAAGCCACTCAAGGCGGCGAGGAACGAGGTGCAATACGCCGCTGACTTTCTCCTGTGGTACTCAGAAGAGGCGCGTCGTCTGTACGGATCTACGATTCCTGCACCTCGCTCCGACCAGCGGTTCATCGTCGCCCATCAACCGATAGGCGTCGTCGGCGCCATTACGCCCTGGAACTATCCAACGTCGATGGTCACGCGAAAGCTGGCGCCGGCGCTTGCGGCCGGATGCACGGTGGTTCTGAAGCCTGCGGAACAGACACCCCTTTGTGCCATGGAGGTCTTCAAGATCCTCGACGAGGTTGGGCTGCCGCCTGGCGTTGCCAACCTCGTCACCACCTCGAATCCGGTGCCTGTCGGCGAGGCATTCACCAGCGATCGCCGTATCCGCAAGGTGACGTTCACGGGATCGACCGAAGTCGGGAGAATCCTCGGTGAAGCGGCAGGGAAATCGTTGAAGCGGGTCTCGATGGAACTTGGTGGACACGCCCCGTTCCTCGTAATGGCTGATGCCGATCCGGTGCACGCGGCGAAAGGCGCTTCGCTCGTCAAGTTTCTCAACACGGGACAGGCGTGTATCAGTCCGAATCGCATGTACGTGCACCGCTCGATCGCGGAGCAGTTCACGGCAGTGTTGGCCGATCGCGTCTCGAAGATGAGAGCCGGCAATGGCCTTGCTGACGGTATCAGTGTGGGACCACTCGTCGACGATGCCGCCGTCGAAAAAGTGGAACGGCAGGTCACGGATGCCGTCGACAAGGGTGCAACCACCGTCGTTGGAGGTCACCGGCTGACCGCCGATGGACTCGAGGCGGGCCACTTCTATGCGCCGACCGTGCTTGACGGCGTCGAACCCGGGATGGACATCTATCGGGAAGAGACATTCGGACCGGTAGCCCCTGTGATTCCGTTCGATGACGAGGACACGGTGCTCGACCTCGCAAACGACACCGAATACGGATTGGCCGCCTACGTCTACACCAACGATCTCTCGAAAGCGATGAGGCTGTTCGAAGGACTGCGATTCGGCATCGTCGGTATCAATGACATCAATCCGACGGCGGCCGCCGCGCCGTTCGGGGGGATGGGAGACAGCGGCCTGGGACGCGAAGGTGGTCGTGAGGGGATCGCCGAGTACCTCGAGACCAAGCTAGGCGGGTTCTCGCTCCGATGAAGGAGCTGCGGGGCAAGGTCGCAGTCATCACGGGCGCGGCGTCCGGCATCGGGGCGGCGATAGCTCGCGAGTGTGCCGACAGAGGTATGCGCGTCGTTCTGGCCGATCTGGACGACGCCGGCATCGATCAGCTCGCTGCCGAGCTTGGGGCCAAGGGAGCGGCCGCGATGGCGGTCCCAACGGACGTGACATCCAAGGCGTCGGTCGAAGCGCTGGCCTCGACCACAGTGGAGCACTTTGGCGGCGCACACCTTCTCTGCAACAACGCCGGGATCGGCGGAGGGGGACTCTCATGGGAGACCTCACGGCGTGAATGGAACGACGTCATGGACGTCGATTTCTGGGGCGTGCTGAACGGCATCGAGGCGTTCGTTCCGCTCATGATCCGCCAGGACGAGCCGGCGCATGTCGTCAACACATCGTCGATGGCGGGTGTTGTCACCGGTGCGGGCATGGCCGCCTACCGGACTGCGAAGTTCGCAGTTGTAGCGCTGTCAGAAACGCTGTTCCACGATCTCGACGTGGTTGGAGCGCCGATCGGCGTCACGGTGCTGTGCCCGGGATGGGTCAACACTTCGATCGGGCTCAACGCTGCCGAACCCGGTCAGAGGAGTGCCGCTTCGGCTCGCATCGACGCTGCCCTGGAGAGCGTCGTGCTCAGCGAGGGGATCGATGCCGTCGTAGTGGCTTCTTCTGTTCTCGATGCAGTCGTGGCCGGTCAGCTCTACCTCTTCACGCATCCCCAATGGTCGAAAGCGATAACCCGTAGAGCCGAGAACATGGTCGCCGGGGTGAATCCACGCCTCGACCCGATCGGCACCGCCGTCAAGTCGTCACTCGCGGCCGATGGCATTCACAGCGTGCCCGAGTAGACGACTGTTCCGGTCGGCTGCGGTCAGTGCCGTTGTGTCACTCCGTAGGACGGGCGAGGCCGTGCCATCTGTTGGACGTCAGGTCCGGCAGATCGACCTGCAGACCGTCTGGCCAGGTGACCGTTGCCTGTACGGCTTCCGTCGACGCGCCCAGTCCGATGAAGAATCGTGGATCTTCTGACGAGAGATAGCTGCTGCCCGCAAGCAGCTCGCGTCGAACGGTACGGCCGTCGTCGAGAACGACACTGAGGACGGTGCCTGGGGTCGGTGGCATCACTGCAACACCGAACCAGGCACCTGTGCTGCCGTTGTTGGCAAGCAGGACGACGCTTCCGCCGATGTTGTTGATCGCAACGTCCAAGTCACCGTCGTTGTCGAAGTCGGCTATCGCGCTGCCTCGTGCATGGAGCGGGCCGATATCGGTGAGCCCGACCGAATCTGCGAATCGAAACTGACCGCTGGTGCCTTCGTCTGCCAAGTTCATGAACAGTTCGAGCATCTCGCCGTCGGCCTCGAGGTCCGTGACAGGGACGTGTCCGTTGGCGATGAACAAGTCGAGATCGCTGTCATTGTCGAAGTCCGCCCACGACGTTCCCCAACCGGTTTCGCCACGGCCGAAGCCGGCGTATCCCATCCGAAACGTGCTGTAGGTGAACGAACCGGAGTCTGCGCCTCGGTAGAGCGCATGCAGTTCACGATCCCAGTTGGTCACCATCAGGTCCGTGAAACCGTCAGCGTCATAGTCCGCAGCGGCGATCCCCATGCCGCTTCCGGAGTCGTCAGTGCCCGCGGTGTCACTCACGTCGACGTAGAGAAAGCCGAGCTGCCCTTCGCCCTGGCGATTCTCATAGAAGCGATTGCTTTCGCCGTCGTTGGCCACGTACAGGTCGGCGTCACCATCGCCGTCGAAATCGCTGAAAACCGTTCCAAGCGTCCGCCGTTTATCGATCAATCCGGCATCAAGGGTCACCTCGGTGAAGTCGCCGGCACCGTTGTTGAGGTACAGATGGTTGAGCAGGCCGGGATGATCTTGTGGGTACGCACCGCTCGGCTTGTCGATCTTCACCGCCAGGTCGAGATATGCGCCGACGAACAGGTCGAGGTCGCCGTCGAGGTCGACGTCGGCGGCGGTGGCACCCGTGGTCCATTCCGGTGACCCAAGCGCAGTTTGATCGAAGGTGCCCGTTCCGTCGTTGACGAGTAATACGTCCGTGCCGTCGGTAGTCACTAACATGTCCGGTGATCCGTCGCCGGTGAAGTCGGCAACGACGCAGCCCATTCCTGCAACGCGAAGATCGGTGTTGCTTTCGGTGCTGGCGTCGGCGAAGCCGTCGACGGTGTTCATGAACAACCTGTTGCTTCCGTTGTAGTCCACGAGGTACAGGTCGAGACGCCCGTCGGTATCGGCGTCGAGCCAACATACGCCGCCGCCCATTTGCGCCGTTGGATCGGTGAACGATCCGCTGGCGAACGCGTTGTGTGAAAACGTCAATCCGACGTCGTCGGCGACGTCGGTGAAGGTCAGTTGTTCGCTTTCGGGCGGAGGCTCTGGCCTCGCCGCTTGCTGGTCAAAGCCGGTGATGCGGACGACTCGGCCGGCTGCCAGCTCACTGACGTAGATCGAGCCGTCTGCCCCGAAGGCCATCGACGTCGGCAGATCCAGGCCTTCCGCCACGACCTCCAACTCGCCGTTGATGACCCGACTCAGGCGTCCGGTTTCACGCTGGTAGCCCTCGCCGGTGAAACAGGACGCCTCGGGATCGAATCTGGTGAACTCGAGCACCCACAACGTGCCAGCCGAGTCGTGGGCGACGTCGATCGGCATGTTGAGACCATCGACCACGAGTCGTTCATTCTGCTGACCGTCGATGGCGACCACCTGACCTGATCCGAGCGGATAGGGACAGCCACCGGTGAGCGATACGAAATACTCGCTGCCTTGCCGACTTATGCCTGTCGGCACGGGGTCGATGCGAAGGGTGTCGTTCGTCGGATCCTGCAGCTCGCCGAACCGATGAATGAATTCAGTAGACCCTTCGGCTGTCCGAATTGCCACGCCGTTGTCACTGGCGTCGGTCACCACCGGCTGACCGTCCGGAGAGAACGCAATGTCGAACGGGTTGACGAGCCGTACCCGATTGAGTGGCGTCATCGTCAGCGACAAGTCGTCTGGTCCGAGGACAGTCGTCGACGACTTCGATTCGGGGAGCTCGAACGTGTACAGGCCTCCGAGGCCGAAGTGTGTGGTGTAGATGGTTCGACCGTCTGGAGCCACCCCGACGAGCGGAACACCAGAGAGGTCGCCGCTGTCGCGTCCGCTTTTGAGACCGCTGACGACTCGATTCGCTTCTCCATCGGCGATCAGCGACACCCCTGCGCTCGCATCGTCCAAGCCGGTCCCTTCCTCGGCGATGAGGATGGATCCGTCGGTCATCACAGCGAGGCCGACTGGGTTGAGGAGGCCGGTGGCCACGGTTTCAACGCTCACCGAGGTGGCGTCGTTGTCACTGGAGCAAGACGTGAGGAGCGTGAAAAGCATCGCAACGGTTGCCACTCCGAACGCCGTCAGTCTCACTGTGACGGGGGGGCGAGATCCGGACGGTCGGTGATGATCCCGTCGACGCCTGAGTCGAGCAGCACACGCATCTCGTCGGTCTCGTTCACCGTCCACGGAACAACCAACAGACCCGCTTCGTGAGCAGCAGCGACGCGGTCACGCGTGATCGAGCCGAACGCGGGCGCCCATGTGGTGGCTCCCTGTTCAGCAAGGGCGGTGAAGTCAGGTATGTCGCCGCTTCGCGTCAGCGCTGCGAGTTCTTGGGTGGGTGCGACCGCGTGGATCGCCCAGAGCGACCGGTGGTCGAAGCTCTGCACCGTGGTGCGCTCACCAACTCCGTGCTGGTCGAGCAAGTCGAGGATGGCGAGCTCGAAACGTCCTGCGGTAGTCCCATCGAAGTCATCTCCGATTGCCCACGGTTTGTCGGGCACGCGTTTGGTCTCGATGTTGAAACGAACTGCAGCGGCGTTGCGACGTTGGCCCTCGGTCTTGAGTTCTGACTCGGCGTAGGCAGCAACGAACTCGAACAGCTGTCCCAGCGTCACGATGCCAAAGTTGTTACCGGCGAGCGCAGTTGGTTCCGCCGATTGATCAGGGAAACGCTGACTGTCTGGGTTCCCGTCGCACTCCAACTGCGAGAGCTCCGCCGCCAGCGTTTCGGCCACGATCGCCGCTGGAGCGCCTTCACCGTCTGCGGTGTGGCACTTGGTGGGATCGATGAGCGGGTCGTGCCAGACCACCACCTGCCCGTCCCCTGAGAGGTGGAGGTCCAGCTCGAGAGTGGTTACGCCGAGATCGAGTGCAGTTTCGAACGACGGCAGCGTGTTCTCAGGCGAGAGCCCTCGCGCTCCTCGGTGCCCTTGTAGGTCGTAGCTGTGTTGCGCTGAGCTCGATGACGTCGTCAGGGCGGCTGACGTGTCGTTCGCCGCCCTAGCGCAGCCGACAGACAGCACTGCCATCACGAGCCCTGCGAGCCACAGCCGAGAGAACGGGCCGGCGGAGATGGAACTCCGCCGGCCCTTGGTGATGGTCATGGTGTGGATCAGCCGTCGAAGAAGGCGTTGTAACCGGCCAACGCCTCGTTGGCGCGTTCGGCTGCTTCGTCCAGTGCTTCTTGTGGCGTTGATCCGCCGTCGAGTACCGCGCTGTACGCCTCGACAATGATGCGGCGGATCTCGGGGAACGGTCCGGCTCGTCCTCCGAGCACTGCGTAGTTCGGCGATCCGTCGTCGTTCACGGTCCTCGTCGTCGCCAGCTGATCGATCGCTGTCACGAAGTTCGGGTTCTCGTCCCAGAACGTGGACAGCTCAGGAGTCGGTGCATCCTGCAGGCTGGCGATCACGGGGAAGTACCCGGTGCCGGTGTGCCAGGTGATCTGCTGATCGGCCAAGGTCATGTACCGCATGAAGTCCCAAGCAGCCTGGTTGGTTGCATCGTCGCCGGAATCGATGAGCCACAAGGCAGCTCCACCGATGACGACTCCGTTGCGCTCACTCGAGTCACTGTGTGGGATGAACGCGGTCTTGACCTCGAAGTCGGCGTTGTCCTGGAACCCGCGAGCACCAGAAGTCGAGTCGAAGATCATCGCGGCTTCGCCTGCGAAGAACACGCTGTCCGTGTCACTCCACGTGTTGCCGAGGTTCGGCGCATGGCCGTCAGCGATGAGTCCGGTGAGGAAGTCGAAGACTTCGACGCCCTGGCCCTTGTTGAACTCAACCTCGGTCGCCCGAGCGGTACGGCCATTGTCGTTGTTGAAGTACAACCCGCCACTGTTGGCGAGAATCTGCTCGAAGAACCATCCGACCGTTCCGAAGGTCGCACAGAACTGGACTCCGGAAGCCTCGATCGCTTCACATGCGTCCAAGAAGTCGCTGAAATTCCAGTCGGGATCAGGCTGATCGAGCCCGGCTGCCTCGAACATCTCGGCGTTGTAATAGACGATGGGCGTCGAGCTGTTGAACGCAAGAGCGACCATGCCCGTGTCATCGGAGTAGTAGTCCCTTGGCGCTGCCAGGAAACCATCCGCTTCACCCTCAGCCATGAGTTCATGCGCCGGGACGAGACGCCCGGTGTCGAACATCGTCTGCGCTGCGAGGTCGAAGTTCTGGACGATGTTCGGCGCGGTGCCGGCATCGAACGAAGCCAACAGTGCGTTGTACGTGTCGTCATACGAACCCTGGAAGGTCGCATTGACAACGACGTCGCTCTGACTGGCGTTGTAACGGTCGACGAGCTCGTCAACCACGGCTCCGAGATCGTCCGCCATGGCGTGCCAGAACTCGATCGTTATGGCGTCGCCCGACGGTGCGGCGGTAGTTGCTCCTGGAGCAGCGGTGGTCGCGCTCGGCGCCGCCGTCGTATCCCCGCCATCGCTGTCGCCGCATGCAGCGGCAACCAATGCGAAGGCAGCCAGAAGTACCAAGATGGTCCTCAGTTTCTTCATATCTTCCCTTTCTCGATCACTTGTTGTGTCAACCCTTGAGACCTGACATCGCGATACCCTTCACGAGCTGTTTCTGAGCTACCAAGAAGACGAGCAGTGTCGGGAGCATCACGATCGTTGCTCCAGCCATGATGGCTCCCCAATCGAATGCACGTTCCTGGTTGGCCATGAAAAACCGAATCCCGATCTGTGCCGTGCGCATCGACTCCTCGTTGGTTATGACCAGCGGCCACAGATACTGGTTCCAGGCTCCCAAGAACGAAAAGATCGTGAGGGCCGAAATGGCGCCCTTGCTGAGCGGGACCATGATGCGCCAGAGATAGTACCAGTCCGAAGCGCCATCGATCTTCGCCGCTTCGTACAGATCTCTCGGAAGTGCCATGAAGAACTGCCGAAGCATGAACACGCCGAACGCGCTTGCCAAGAAGGGGATGGTGAGCCCCTGGTAGGTGTTCGCCCAGCCGAGGTTGCTGATGAGAATGAAGTTGGGGATGAATGTGAGTTCGAACGGCACCATCAGGCTCCCGAGAACGATGCCAAACAGAATGTTCCTTCCTGGGAACCGGAAGATCGCAAACGCAAAGCCGGCCAGGATGCTGAACGTGACCTGGGCGATCGTGATGATTCCCGTTTGGATGAAGCTGTTGATCATGAAGCGCCCAAACGGGGTAGCCGTCCACGCGCTCACATAGTTCTCGAAGGTCCAAGGGGCTGACCAGATGGAGTTTGGGTCGGCGAGGATGCGATTCAATGAGGTGAAGCTCGTGAAGATCGCAACGATGATCGGCGTCGACACGATGATTCCGATCGTGAACAAGACGAGATGGAGAGGAAACTCTCCTCGGCCAGACGTTTCGGCAGGTGGCGTCGACGTCGACTCTTGTGTCGACATCGTGGCGAGGTCGGCTTCGATGGCGGTCATCCGTAGTGCACTCTCGATCGGAATCCTCTGAACTGAACGAACGACACGCCCATGACGAGCAAGGCCAGCAGGAACGCCTGCGCAGATGCCAGTCCCCGGAATCTCGTGCCGACGAATCCGTCGACGAACACCGAATAGACGAGGTTCTCTGTGGCCTGACCTGGGCCACCCATGGTCAAGATGTCGATCTCGCCGAACGCCTGGAAGCTGATGATCACGTTGATGACCACCAAGAACAAGAGGGTTGGCGACAACAGTGGAAGCGTCACGTAGCGGATGCGGTCCCACGTGCCTGCACCGTCGACTTTGGCGGCGTCGTAGTAGGAGTCATCGATCTGTTGGAGGCCGGCAAGCGCAATGATCACGTTGAAACCCAGTTGGCGCCAAACGACGGCGACGGTCACCGCGAACAACGCCCAAGTCCGTGTGTTGAGCCAGTTGGGGCCATCGATCCCGAAGGCACCCAACCAGGTGTTGATATGTCCTACGACCGGGTTGTACAACCAGCGGAACAACACGCCCGCAACGGCACTCGAGATGACCACCGGGACGAAGATGAGCATTCGGTGCGCCCACGACAGGCGCCGCACCGGATACGACAACAGCAGCGCGATCACCACTGCGAGGCCGATGCCGACTGGAACGGTACCGAGCATGAAGTAGATCGACACGAGCACGTTGTTCCAGAATTCGCCACTGGTCAACAGCCGGGTGTACTGATCCAAGCCGACGAAGATCTCGGCGTTGCCGAAAGGTGCCACGCGATTCAGGCTCAAACGCAGCGATTCGACGATCGGCCAGTACACGAAGATGGCAAGCACGACCATGGTCGGCGCCAGATACCAGTAGGCCTTCAGCTGACTGCCGCGAAGCCGAAGGGGGCGCTTCAGTGGACGCGTTCTGGTTGTGGCTGGTTGCACCTACGTCACCATTCTCGATGTCCCGAAGGGGTCACACTACGCAGATCGAGCCTTTCTTGTTGCGATGGTGTCTCATTCGACACCCAGCGCTTGAAGATCGTATCGAAGCCGAGTCGGATTCTCGAACAGTATGCCGTTGATTCCGAGGGTATTTGCGCATTCGAGGTTGATTGCCCTGTCGTCCACGAACACACATTGGCTCGGGTCGCTCTGCGTCAGCTCGAGGGCCATCTCGTAGATGCGGGCGTCGGGCTTTTTCACCCCGAGGTAGCACGAGGACAAGAACACGGTGAATACGTCCGCGAGGCCGAATGTCCTGATCCGGTGTTCGTTGAGCTCGCGCGACTCGTTGTTGAGCGTGGCCAGCAACCGTCCGGGAGAAAGGCCGGCTACGAGTTCCAAGGTCTCAGGCAATCGTTGAGACTGCTGTCGCATCGCTGCCTTGAACTCGTCCCTCGTGAATTCTCTCGTTTTGTAGAACACCGTCCGGTCGAGATAGCCATCGAGGGTCAATCGTCCGGTCTCGAACTCTCCGGCAACGTACAAGTGGCGATCGTCGAACTCATCCCAGTCGAGGTCGAACGCCTCGATGCACGCTTGGCGAGACGAGGTGTCCCATCCGTTGGTCAGAATCACTCCGCCAACGTCGAACAGCAGTGTCGTTATGTCAGCCACGGCGCGCCGCTCGGGAAAGAGTGACGCCTACGGCCTCGCTTTCGGTTGGGCGCAGCCGGTCACCCATCCGACAGTTTGTCGACCTTCTTCTCCAGGGTCGACATCAAGTCCTCGAACGCTTGCGAAAACGACTCGACCCCTTCTGTCTGAAGCTCATCGGTGATGGCGTCGAGGTCGACACCGACCGGCCCCAACTGCTCGAGGCGAGACAACGAGGCCTCGAGGTCACTCGTTATCGCTGAGGCATCGACGGTCCCGTGATCTTCGAATGCCTCGAGCGTTGCGGGTGGCAACGTGTTGACCGTGTTCGGACCAACGAGCTCATCCACATACAGCACGTCGGAGTATTCAGGGTTCTTGGTAGAAGTCGAGGCCCACAAAACTCGTTGAGGTCGGGCGCCGCGATTGGCAAGCTCTGCGAACGCCTCTCCCTCGAAGAGTTCCTGATAGCGCTGATACACGGCCTTCGAGTTGTCGACGGCGATCTTGCCGCGCAAGGCCAGAGCCTCGTCGGTCCCGATCTGCTCCAACGCGGCGTCGATCTTGCCATCGACGCGACTCACGAAGAACGAGGCCACCGACGCAACCTTCGATGGATCGGCAGTCTGGGAGATGCCACGCAGATAGGCGTTGGCAACAGCTTCGTAGTGATCCATCGAGAACATGAGCGTCACATTGACGTTGATGCCGTCGGCGATGAGTGACTCGATCGCAGGAATTCCCTCCGGAGTGGCCGGCACCTTGATCATCAGGTTTGGACGGTCGACGAGTTTCCACAGTCGCTTCGCTTCGTTCACGGTGGCTTGCGTATCGGACGCGAGCAGTGGCGAGACCTCGAGCGAAACGAATCCATCGGTCGCGCCGCTCGAGTCGTACACCGACCTCAATGCGTCCGCGGCCGCCTGGATGTCTCCGATGACGAGCTGCTCGTAGATGCCGTTTATGTCATCCGGTGCCGACTCATCGAGCAAGGTGGCCAGATCGTCGTCGTAGTCGTCGGACTGACCGATGGCTTTCTGGAAGATCGACGGGTTGCTGGTGAGGCCGCGGAGACCTCGCCCAACGAGGTCATCGAGTTCGCCTGCTTCCAACATCCCGCGACTGATGAAATCGAGCCAGACGGACTGACCGGCTGCATGCAGTTCCTCGAGCTTCGTCATTGCTGTCCTTTCGAAGCGCACGAAAGGCAATGTACCGCATGTCGTGGAGGACCTGGACGCAGGAGCGGTCAGGAAGCCTCTGGTTGAACAAAGGTTGCTGAGATACCCAGGCGTTCGAGCGCCTCGAAGACCTCGGAGCGCATATCGTCCCTGGCGAGCGCATACGCGAGGTTGGCTTCCAGAAAACCAGCCTTGGTCCCGCAGTCGAAGCGCGTCCCTGATACGCGGATGCCGTGGAACGGACTATCGAGCCTGGCCAATGCGTCGGTCAGTTGGATCTCCCCGCCGGCTCCTTCGCGCTTTTCGGAAAGGAAAGCGAACACCTCGCTTTGGAGGACGTATCGGCCGACGACCGCAATGGTCGAAGGTGCGTCTCCGGGCGCAGGCTTTTCAACCAGGTTGTTCACCTGCACCACGCGGCCGTCGTCAGATCCTGGGTCGACGATCCCGTATCGCGACGTGTGTTCGGTCGCAACATCCATGACCGCGATGACGTTTCCGCCGCGCTGGTCGTACACGTCGATCATTTCGGCAAGTGCGGGTCGATCACCGAGGATCAGATCGTCCGCCAAAAGTACCGCGAATGGCTCGTCGCCTACGAGGTTGCGAGCGCACCACACGGCGTGCCCCAGGCCCAGCGGTTCCATCTGGCGAACGTAGGAGACGGCACCTGGCTCGAGCCGTAACTGTTCGAGTGTGGCGAGCGCATCCGTCTTTCCGCGCGAGGCCAGCGTGTGCTGGAGCTCGAAATTCGTGTCGAATTGGTCTTCGATGGCGGTCTTGTTACGGCCGGTCACGAAGATGAACTCTTCGATGCCGCTGTCGCGTGCTTCCTCGACGCCGTATTGAATGAGCGGGCGATCGACTACCGGCAGCATCTCCTTGGGTATCGCCTTGGTTGCTGGGAGAAATCTCGTACCCAAGCCACCGACGGGAAACACCGCCTTCTTGATCCGTTTCAATTCGCCCCCAAAGTCTTCTCGTGTTCAGGTCTCATCGGTTCGAATGCACTGGCTGTTGAGCACTGCGGTTCTGTCAGCGGCAACCTAGTTGCTAGTCGTCGCCTACTCCGGCCTCATCCAAGGTGAGTATTCCGCCCGCCTCCGTGATCTTCGGGTAGTCAGGGACGTCGGCGGCGTCGCGGACCCGCAGCTGCCCACAGGCGGCATCGATCTCGCGGCCTCTGGTGTCGCGCACCGTGGCGTTCACGCCGGCGTCGCGCAACTGTGACAAGAACGCTCGAGTGCGAGCTGGCTCTGGAGGTCGTTCGTCGCTCAGCGGCGTTACGTTCATCGCTATCAGGTTGACGTGTGCATGCAGCTCCCTGGCGATGGCAGCCAACTTCCGAGCCTGGTCGGGCGAGTCGTTGGTGCCCGCCATGAGCGTCCATTCGATCGACACGCGTCGGCCCGTGGTCCTGAAGTAGTTGTCCGCTGCGTCTACAACGTCGCGGAGCGGATATCGCTTGTTGAGTGGAACCAATTTGCTACGCAGGTCATCATCGGCTGCGTGCAGACTCACTGCGAGGTTGACGTTCCACGGCTCCTCAGCCAGTTTGCGCATTCCGGGCACCGCACCAACCGTTGAAACCGTCAGCGATCTCGCTGACATCCCCATCGTCTCGATCATGCGTCGGATGGACTCGCGCACGTGGGGATAGTTCGCCAGGGGCTCACCCATACCCATGAATACGACATTCGTGACGTGGTCAGGCGATCTCGGCATCGGCGCCTTCCTGAGATGCGCGTTGGCGTAGGCGACTTGTGCGACGATCTCGCCGGCATCCAGGTGGCGTTCGAAACCAAATTGACCAGTTGCGCAGAACGTGCACGCCATGGCGCAACCGGCCTGGCTCGAGATGCACAGCGTTGTTCGCTTTTCGTATCCCATGAGCACGGCCTCGATCGAAGCACCGCTCGGTGTTCTGAACAGCCACTTGATGGTCGATCCGCGATCCGCGGTTTGCTCGACTTCGACGTCGAATGGCCACAGCGTGTCGGCGATGGTCGTCCGAAATCCAAGAGGGAGGTTCGTCATTTCGTCGGCCGTCAGCACCGGTGTCCGGTACAACCAGTCGCGGAGCTGGTCGACGCGGTATCGCGGGCCATCGCCAACGACCGAATCGAGTTCTTCAGGAGGTACGAGGTAAGTCACGCCGGCAATGGTACGCCGTTGCTCAGTAGACCAATCCACGAGCTTGGCGGATCCAGTCGGCAACCTGCGCCTCGGAAACCTCGAGCTGTTCGGCAACGGTGGCCGCGTCGCTGCGCACCAGACCGCCGAGACTCGCAATGCCCGCATCATTGAGCCGCTGTTCGAAGACGGGACCGATGCCTTTGACAACTTTCAGATCGTCAACCGGCTCGTCTTCCCGCTGACCGGGTGCTGTGACCGTCGAGCTGGGAGTTCCGTCTGATGTCACCGGGCGGCGGAACTGCGGTGGCGGGATGGCTACCGGTTGGGCAGGAGGGAGCAGCTTGTAGCGAACCAAATATGCGGCAGCGCTCAACAAGCCGATGGTAAGGAGGAGTCGGAAGAGCTTCTTCATCAGTTGGTGATCCTACCCAGGCGAATTGATCAGGGTTTGCACGTCCAGTGACCCCAAGCGCCGCCGGAGTGTCCACCGTTGATGGAGTCGACGACGAGCCACGCAGCAGAGGCGATGTTCGCTTCAGGATCGAACACGTTCGCCCCCGACCAGCCGGCGAAGTCCGACGCCCAGCTCCAGGTCGACGGAATGAACTGGAACAGACCGGCAGCACCGGAACTGGGGTTGAGGGCAAGAGGGTCGCCGTTGCTTTCGCAGTCGATGACACTCAGCGCCTCCTCCACAAGATCGGCGGGGAAATAGGCCGTGACGAGTGGGCGCCAGTACTCGACGTCTCGCTCGCCACCTTCGACCGGAGGCTCAGCTGCCGGAGGGGCCGTCGTGGTCGTCGTTGGGGGCGGCGCCGGCGCCGCGGTCGTGGTGGTCGTCGGCGCATGAGTGTGGGTGGTCGTCGTCGCCGGAGCTGCCGTCGTCGTGGTGACTGGGGCCGCAGTGGTGGTTGTCGTGGCGACGGGAGCTGTCGAGGCGACGGCAGAAGCATCAACGGTGTCGAGCGCATCAGGCGCCGCCGACTTGTCTACGGACACGAAAGGCGCGACGTCGTCGGGCACCGTCGTTGCAGGCAGGGCCGCCGGAGCCGCCGTGACGACCGGTCCAAGGCGTTCAGCCAGCACGGCTGCGCTCACCCGGGCACGCAGCTCCTTGCTGATCGTGACGGTGTCGTCCACGTCGGCTGTTGTGGCATCGTCGGTCGAGAACGCGGCGAAGCTTGCGAAGAAGGCAACGGTGATGGCCAAGACGGCCAGAGCGGTATAGCGGGTACGGGGGCGCAGAACGGGTCCTTCCGGTACAGCAGGCCAGCGAGGCCGCCTCGGATCGGTTCGTGAGGGTAGGGGAACACGAAACCTTGTCGCAAGCCGGTTACGTGGACTTTCGCGATCTTGCTGACGATGTCGACACCCTCGGATCGGCAGCTCCCGTGGCCATCCCATCGTCGCCGACACGAATCAGTGATATCGGTCCCCAGCCGCCCTGGCGGCCCTTGGGTTCCGGATCGACGTCGTGACCCATCGCGGACAGCGCCGACGCTGCCTCGAAACCATCTTCGACGAGTATTCGAGATCGTGTCGCCGGCTTCCATTCCGATGTGGTCCAACGCGGAAGCCCTTGAGCTTCGGCCGGCGTCAGGTTGGCGTGAAACAGCGCAGCAAGCGCTTGCAGGAGTAGTTGCGGCTGTTGGTGACCGCCGCGGGTACCAAGCAACAACTCGAGTCTGTCTCCACGTGTCCAAGACGTTGGCGAGAGCGTGTGCATCGGGCGCTTCCCAGGGGCCAGTTCGTTTGCATGGCCCTCCATGAGGTTGAAGCCGGCGCCGCGGTTGTGGAGCCACACGCCGGTTGTCCCGGCTGACAGGCCGGTTCCCACCCCGTGAAAGTTCGATTGAATGAGAGAGATGCCGAGTCCGCTGGCGTCGAGGACCGTCAAGTAGGTAGTGCCACCGTCTGTAGGGCCGGGGTCGGGCCACGGTGTCGGCCGATCACTGCGAATCGAATTGGCGCGTGCCGCCAGGCGCGAGGCCTCCAGGAGTGCATCAGGCGACAACGGGGCGTGATCTGCGTCCGCCACGAGTTCGTCACGGTCCCATGCGATCGCTCGATATGCCTCGATTGCCGCGTGGTGGAACTGAGGATCATGTGGATCACGGGGCGGTCCCAGAGCATCGAAGATCCACCACGCTCCCAAGGCAAGGTATCCCTGAGAGTTCGGAGGAATGGTCCAGCCCGTTCGTTCGCCGACGGTGAGACCGAGCGGGTCGATCCAATCAGCGGAGTTGGTCTCGAGGTCTTCTGCAGAGATGCACCCTTCCGTGAGTCGGCTGATCTCGGTGGCCACGTCAGAGCAGTAGAAGGCGTGTCGACCATCGTTGGCGACGGCGTCGAGCGTTTTCGCGAGGAGGGGCCGCGACAAGACTTCGCCGGCCGCCGGCACCCGGCCACTCGGATACAGGTCCGGCGCCGAACCCTGGGTGATCATCGTCGGCTTCATGCGCTGGAGCGCGTTCTCGAGTTCCGGACTCACGGCGAAGCCATTCTTCGCCGCTTCGACCGACGGCCCAAGCGCTTCTCCGAGTGTTCTGGTTCCGAACCGATCCAGCAATGCCGCCCACCCGTCGATACAGCCAGGCACGGTGATGGTGTGGGGGCTTCGGAGTGGAAGGTCGTCGAGCCCTTTGCGCCTCAAAGCGCTTGCATCAGCCCCGGACCCGGCTCGGCCCGAAGCGTTGAGCGCGGAGGGGATCGTCGAGCCGGGTTCGTGGACCAGGGCGAACAGGTCTCCTCCGACGCCACAGGTCTCGGGAGCGACCACTGCGAGGACAGCGTTGGCGGCGACTGCGGCGTCGACCGCGTTGCCGCCTGAATCGAGGATCTGGAGAGCGCAGTCTGTTGCGAGGTGGTGGGCAGTGACCGCCACGTCTCGGCCGACAGCTAGCCGCGCAGGCACGTCAGCGGCGGAAACCGGCGAGCCGCCGGTTCAGCGCATCGAGGACAGCCCGCACGGTTGCCTCGTTGTCGTCGTCATCGGTCAGGGCCGATCCGACCGAGATCTCCTCCTCCAAACCGCGAGCTCCCACGATGACGGCGATGGTCACCATCCTCATCCCGACGGGCGCGGTCCCGACGGCGTCGAGCGCGAGTGGCGGGGCATCGTCGTCGAGTAGGTCGGCAACGGCCTGCAGAGTCGCCTCGCCCACGAGTCGCTGTTTCGCCGAAGACACGCCAGGGCCAGTAGCGGTACCGGTGAAGTCTTCATCATGAAACCGCAACCCGACGGTCACAGTGACTCTGCTGCCGTCAGTCGACTCGGTGATGCCGGCAAATCCGGGGCGTTCGCTCGTGTTCTGCCGAATTACTTCCGGAGCTATCTGTACCACTGACACCACGCGACGGTCGATGTTGACGCCGAACCGAGCCATGGCCAACGACTGCACATCCCGAACGACCTGTTTGGGGCTGCGTGCCTGAGCAGCAAGAACGTGGATCTCTTTGATGTCGTCGCCGGCGCCGACGACGCGGACGGCATCGATCGACTCCAACCGAGTCAACGTCTCTTCCAGTTCGTGCAAATTCACGGTGCTCATCTCTGCGACGGCCCCCCTTTTCGATCAGTACGCCGCGTAGCGTAGTCAGGCCGATCGTGAGGCATGGTGCCGAATTCGCATATGGGGCATTGCTACAGAAAGTCCTTGCACGAACATGCACAGTGACGTATGTTACGTCTGGGTTGCTTAGGGGAGTGACCGACATACGCTGTGTGGAGCTCCTCTTTAGGGCCCTTTTCTTTTTGGGGTCCTCGGGTATGAGCGTCGTGCAGCCGGGCATCTAGACAACGAACGGTTTGCTCTGTTCAACCCCCCAGGGAGAGCGGAGCATGAGAGTGGGCGGCTCCCGTGGTCGCCAAATTCGATTCCCAGCGGAGCGGATCCAAACCCAACGCAGGTCACGACTAGCGAAGACCAGTGTTGAGGAACCAACTTGGGGATGAGAATCCATGCGGAACAGGCTCGCAAAGCTCGTTTTGACACTCGGTGGCATCGCCGCTGCTCTCTTGAGCGGCGCAGCACAATTCAAGATCGGTTGATCTCGTACTACACATCGAACAAGGCTTCCGCGGGGCCCCTCTCTCAATGTTGACTTCCCCATCAGCGCCAACCGCATTCGTGCGGCTTTCATTTTTCTCGATATTTTTCGAGCGCGCGCGTTAGGTCTGGTCATCTCCGTTGTCGTACACAGTGGCGGAAGGTGAAAGTTCTGAACGGTCAGGTCATTTCGAAACGTAGAGTTGCGATTCAGTTTGCCGTGGTGGCAGGCGTATCGATCTCTGCCTTGATCCTGACGCAGTCGTTTCCCAAACCGTTCTGGTTGTGGGCGTCCTTTGCCGGGGCGATGATCCTTTTCGAGTGGCGAGCCACCGAAGCCAACGATCGTCTCATATGGAGCCCCTCGATCATGATCGCCTTCACTGCTGCTGTGGTCTTTGGTCGTGGTGCGGCAGTCCTCGGCGTCGTGGCAATGGAGCTGCTCAGTCCGCTCACTCCGGCGGATATCAAGGCCCGCCGTTTCTTCCAGCCGTTCGCCAACGCCTGCCAACTGGCGCTCAGCGCAACTGTCGGATTGTCGCTGTTCGAGCTGTTTCTCCCGAACGGGCCGGTCACGCCGGACGACCTTTGGCTGATAGTGCTCGGCACGGTGCCGAGCGTCGCGGCGTTCTACCTCGTCAATCTCACGTTGGTTCAATACGCCGTGCGGATGGTCTACGGCAAGACCGACATCAAGCCCTGGTCGAATCTCGGGCAGTTCTTCTTGTCGTATCTCGGGATGGGAGTTCTGGGCAGCCTCCTGGGCGCGGCTTACCTCGCGATCGGCGCAGCGAGCCTCCCGCTCATCTTCGTCGTGTTCTTCGTTGGTCACCTCATGTTGTCGTCGTATTCGGCACTACGCGAAGCGCAGGAGTCGACGTTGCGCGGGTTCATCAAGGCGTTGGAAGCGAAGGACTTGTACACCAGAGGGCACACCGAGCGGGTGGCACACTTCTCGACGGTCATCGGAGAAGAGCTCGGTTTCAATGGCACGCAGCTCGAGCGTCTTCGTTGGGCTGCATTGATACACGACGTCGGCAAGTTGGCGGTGCCGCGCGAGCTCATCACCAAGCGGGCGAAACTCGATGCCAAGGAATACGAGCAGATGCAGAGGCACGTCCACCTCGTCGAGGACTTGCTGGCCGAGGTCGAGTTCCTCGCTCCGATGGTGGAAATAGCTTCGAACCACCACGTGCACTACGACGGCAACGGCTACCACGGTTCGAATCACAACCACGGCGACACGCCCGAACTCGAAGCGTGCATCCTGGCTGTTGCGGACTCGTTCGATGCGATGACGAGCACGCGGTCGTATCGAGTTGCCCTCACCCAGGAGTACGCCTTGTCGGAGCTTCGGCGGAACGCCGGGTCGCAGTTCGATCCGATCGCCGTAGAAGCGCTGGCTTCAGCGCTTCTACGACTTGGGGAGACATACGGATCGACTGATGTCGTTTCCGAGGACGAAGCCCGACGTCTTGCAGAACAGTTGGCCGTACATGGCTGATCGCCACATGATGCGACTCGGAGCTGCAACCTTCATTGCCCTCGTCGGCGTCGGTTCGCTCATGACACTCTCTGCCCGCACCGGATTGGTTCAGATCTTGGTGCTCGCAACGCTCATAACCCTGGCGCAGCTCATCGCGGTGCCGGCGCCCAGTGGAGATCGGGTGTTTCTCGGAGTCGGCATGGCAGCCGCGACCCCGCTGCTGCTCGGAAGCGGCATCGGAATGCCTGACCTCTACGGCACCAGTGCAGTCACCGCCTTCGGCCTGGCCGGCGCCTGGATCGTGTCAGTGGCACGAACCGGCGAGCGGCGCCGCGCACGAACCCGGTTCGTGTCGGAGGCCATCGCGATGGTCCTGTTCGTTGTCGCATTCTTCGGCATCGAGTACCTCTTGCTCGGATCCGGCGCGCTGTTGGATGTCGTCATCCTCGGATCGGTCGCCGGCGGTGCCATGGCGTGGTACCTGGGGAGAGCAACGGCGAACGCGCTCATCGGTCTGGAGGAGCACCAACTCGACGTTCGGTATGTGTGGCTCTTGGCTCTCGAGGATTGGCCGGTGGCGCTGTCGCTGTTCGCTTCAGGTGCCTTGTTGGGGCTTGCGTGGCCTCAGATGGGCGGCTGGTCTATCGCCGCGGCACTGTTGCCGTACGCATTCACCCACCTTGCCTTCATGCGGTACGACCTGACGCGCACCACCTACCGACAGATGATCAGGGCGTTGGCCCGCATTCCCGAGGTTGCGGACCTGACTCCTGACGGCCATGCCGTGAGAACTGCAAAGCTCGCAACGTCCGTCGGCCGGGAGCTGGGCCTGAATCCTGAAGAGGTCGAGGAACTCGAATACGCCGCCCTGATGCACGACATCGGTCGGGTGACGCTCAACGAGCCCGCCATCATCCGCGCCGGTTACACGTCAGACGACATTGCCCGATGGGGTGCCCAGATCATCTCGGAAGCGCCGTACCTCGAGCGCGCTGCCGACATGGTGCGCCAGCAATATGCGCCCTACCGACAGCCGGGAGTCGAGAAGGACGAGTCGCTCCCGATCCCTTCGAAGATCATCAAGATCACGAGCGAGTACGACCGTGGTGTCCACGATCGGGGGCTCCCTCCGATCGAGGCGCTCGAGCAATTGCACCGGGGTTCGGCCTACGAATACGACCCTTCGATCATCGCCTCGCTGCGACGTGTTCTCGTTCACCACGGTGTTGTCGCCGCTTGAGCGTCAGGTGCGGCGCGCTGATCCAGGCTCGCCAGTGATCTTGTGTCGGAACAGCGTCGGACCCTGGCGAAGCTCGTAGGAGAGGTAGACGGCAAAACCGATCGCCAGCAGGACGTCGCCGAGCGAGATGACACTGCCAGGAACCGGAATGATGTCGGCGAGAAACGGCAGGACGCTGTCGACGTCGAGCAGCGTGTGTTTCGCGTCCAGCGTCAGATTCCCGCTACCTCCGGCAAGGATCGAAGCCTCGCGAGACACCGGCATCCCTCCATTGAGCGAAATGACCGTGAAGTTCATGGCGACCCCCAGACCCGCCAGCCACATACCGCGGAGCGCCCTATTGACCCAAGCGACGATCAGGAGCGCCACATACGAGGCCAGTATCAGGCCAATAGACGCTGTCCCGCTCCACGATTCGGTGTCTGGCACGAATTCTGCGCCGATCTGCAATCCGAAACCCACGAAGAGAAGCCATCCGGCTCGTAAGTGGAGCTCAGAGAGATTTCGAAGCTTGCCGCCGCGGATCAGAGCGACGACCAGCCCGACGCCCAAAACGAACAACATCCAGGTCACGCGCCGACGCTACCAGTGGTCAGCGCCTGTGCAACGTGGTGTTCATCCGCCGAACCAAGTCGCCAATTTCGCCGTGATTTCGTCTTCGGTCACCTCTCCGAAGATCTGTTCCAAGATGAACCCGTCTTCGGAGATGATGAACGACACCGGGAGACCAAAGGACGGATAGCGGGCGTCGACGATGTCGCCCTCGTCGAACGCAAGCGCATACGTGACGCCTATCTCCTCGGCGAATGCCTGGGCCGCGATCGGGTCGTCTTGTACCGCGACGCCGAGGAACATCACGCCGGGGTGGTTCCGCGCAGAGGCGTCTATCGCGGGCATCTCCTTGCGACAGGGGAGGCACCATGACGCCCAAAGATTGAGGAAGACAGGACGGCTCTCCGATGCAAGGTGACGTTCGAGGTCGAATTGTTCACCCGAGAAGAGATTGACGGAAAAAGGCGCCGCTCGTTCGCCGTCCAGCAGGGGAATGGTGTTGTCGAGCGCCGGCGGTGTCAGGTCGGGCAGAGGCGACGGCGTGTCGGTGCGCAATGAAGCGAATATGCCGAATCCAACCAGAGCGCCGAGCACCACGAAGGCCAATACGCTCAGCGCACGGCGACGCTTCGGTCGGGGAGGGGGTATCTCGTTGGCCACCAGCTCAGGCTACCGAGCGCCACCGATTAACTCGGTAGTGTCATCGAATGAGCTTCTTCAAACGCAACCGCGAGCAGCTGATCGCCCAGGGCATCGATCCCGCCAGGCTTCCGCCCGGCCAGTACGTCACCGAGCGCTTCCCCGTGTTGCAGGCCGGAGTCATCCCGAAGATCGACTTCGACAGTTGGGACTTCACGATCGGAGGCCTGGTAGCAGCACCGGTTCGATGGACGTTTGACGAGTTCATGAGTGTCGGGTCCGGCGAGATGACGGCTGACATCCACTGCGTGACGAAGTGGTCGAAGTTCGACACCAACTGGTCCGGGGTGCCTGTGTCTGCGGTGTGGGAGCAGCTCGACGTCGACCCCTCGGCGACTCACGTGCTGCTGAAAGCCGAACACGGGTTCACTGCCAACCTGCCGATCGAGGACTTCGTTCGCGACGGCAACCTCTTCGCCAACCGATTCGATGGCGCCGATCTCGAGTTGGAACATGGTTGGCCACTTCGCCTGGTCGTGCCGCACCTTTACTTCTGGAAGTCGGTGAAGTGGGTGAGAGGGTTCGACGTGCTGGCCCACGACGAACCAGGGTTCTGGGAGCGCAACGGCTATCACATGTACGGCGATCCGTTCAAGGAACAGCGATTCTGGGGCGACTGACGGGCGTGACACGGGCCGTGTGAACCGGCTCGTGAGCCTTCGCTCGGGTCGCGCAGACATGACCTTGGACGGCTGAAGAGTGACCGAGGTTCCCAGATCTGGCACGCCGGCGCGGTAGATTCGACCGATGACTTCAAGCAAAGATCTCATCCAACAAGCTCGGGCGACCACCGACGACGTGCCCATCATTCCTCGCAAGGGTCTTGTCGTCGTCACGTGCATGGACACTCGGATCGACCCTCTTGCGATGTACAACGCGCGGGTCGGCGATGTTCACGTCATTCGCAATGCAGGCGGTTTGGTCAACGGTGACGTGCTCAGGGGACTGTTGATCTCGCAGGTCCGCGCCAACACGACCGCGATCGACCTTGTGATGCACACCGACTGCGCCGTTCAGGGACTGGAAGATCGCGAGATGAGGAGCAAGCTCGGTTCGCAGAGTCTCGAGTTCGGTGGTTTCGATGATCTCGAGGCGACATTGCGCAGCGGCGTGGCTTCGCTCCGAGCGGCTGAGCTTCTTCCACACCGCGACCGAATCACGGGCTACATCTTCGAAGTCGAGACGCGGCGACTGCGGCGAGTCACCGAGTAGGTCGAGTCACTCGTCCCGCTGGTCCGCAATCACTTGGAGCAGACGCTCGAGGACCCTCGCAGTTCCCTCACGATGTGATGATCAGCGCCACCGCCACGAGTGCCAGCACGAATCCGACCATCTGGACTGGCCGGAGGCGTTCCTTCAAGAGCACTCTGGCCCACAGCACGGAGGCCGCCGGATAGAGCGACGTGAGGACCGAAACCAGGCTCAACAGACCGCGCTGCACCGCCAAGATGAACAAGCCGTTGCCGACCATCGCCAAGACGCCGGCCCCGAAGATCGGCAACCACGAGCCCTTGACGGGCCGGAGGGGACTCTTGAGCGCCATTGCCCAGAGTGTCAGCGCCACCGCACCGGCCAACCGTCCAGGTACCAAAGGCCAGGTTCCGGCGCCCTCGGAAGTGAAGGACAGAAGTACGAACATGCCGGCGAACCCAAGGCCGGCCCCCAAACCGTGGAGTACGCCTACCAGCGTCGAGCCGCCACCGCCCCCGGGAGATGAGCGGCTGACCAGGGCGATGGAGACGATGCCAACCATCACGCCGATCAGTGCCGTGTCGGAAGGCCGCTCGCCGGTGAACAACCCGATGACCACCGGAATCGCCGCCGCTCCGACTGACGATATCGGCGACACGATCCCGATCTGGCTGACGGTGAAGCCTCGGTAGAGGATCGTGATCGCGATCGATCCGCACACTCCCGCCGCGGCGCCCCACAGCAACTCTTCCGT